>DATHPV010000334.1:0-6244 GCA_035483495.1 Puia sp. | reverse complement strand
AAGCTAAAATTAATGCAGTTGCAGATAGTGCTAAGAAGGCTGTGACTAAATAATTTGTGAATCTGATTTAATCTCTTCCGGTTTTCCGGAAGAGATTTTTTATTACCCCCTACCATAAAGTGGTATTGATTTTCGCCCGCGTGACTTCTATTTTGCGGGATGCACTTCAGGATAATACTTTCAGCCCAGAGGTTTTTCTCATTTTTAATAGTTTTTATATCGTTTGCTTATATCTCGTTTGCAGACACTAAGAGCTGGACGGGATTCGGAGGAGACTCTGACTGGTCAAATCCAATAAACTGGTCTAATGGTAGTCTTCCATTGCCAACAGACGATGTGTTGCTCGACAACACTTCACTACCAGTTTCCTATCAAATTTATCTTCCTGATATCGTTGTGGTTTTAAAAACACTGCATATTATTCCTTCACCAGGCAGGAATATCGAACTCATTCTACCAAATACCAACGTGAGTTTGGATGCACTTACTGTCACTGGTCCTGGTTATGGAATTGAATTAAACGCAGGCGCCATTTTTAGAAATGCGTCCGGACTCTCATCGGGAGAATCTCTGATGATTGCTGATTCAATTATGATTCACGATGGCGGACGTTATATACATCAGACCCGTGCTGCCCATGCAAACGGTATATTAAAATTACTTTCAATCGCGCCGGGTACCGAACAGGGGGTCTTTGACTTTGATGTCCCCCGATCTTCATATACGATATCGGTAAGCAACCGGATTTATGGAAGTCTGGAACTTCATGCGACTGCTCTGGGCGGCGCTGTAAACTATACTGGCACCGGCGCAAATTCTCTTATAGTCCGTGGCAATCTGCGCATAGGCACCAACGTAAGTATGAGTATGGACTTAAGTGGTTCGAATGGAAATATATTTATATACGGAGATTTTATCCAGGAGGGGGGACAGCTAAATCTTGCTACCGGAGTGGGAGATAACACAGTATGCAGAATAAACGGGGACGTTTATCAATCTGCTAACGCGACAATTACCGAATCGAATGGTGGAAATCCTGTCTTGGAGTTAAATGGAAATCGATCACAGGCAGTTGCTATGGCAGGCAAAATTACTAACCAGGTAGGTTTCCGAATCAACAATTTGGCAGGTTCGGTGCTAAATGTCCCGCTAACACTTCCATGGCTACTGATCTTAGAAAAGGGTACACTTTATAGCTCAGCAACTGCACTGCTTTCACTTGATGTCAATTGTAATGTGGAAACAGATAGCTCAGCTTCTCCCGGGTCTTATGTAGATGGTCCGCTTTGTAAACTGGGCCTCGCCGGTCAGGACCATTTTCTGTTTCCCGTAGGAAAAGATGGAAATATCCGATGGATAGAATTGAAAACTGCCATTGGAGATTTTACAGTTGAATATATTCATCAAAATCCAAACATGATCGGAACCGCAATTGGACCGGGTTTGAATCACTTGTCTGAATTGGAATATTGGACGATTATTAAAAATGGAGTAAAAGATAGTCAGTCTAAAATCGAATTGTCTTTTTCTTCGGCGCAAAGTGGGGGAGTAACAGATCCGAATTATCTAAATGTTGCAGAATTTCAGTCGGGGGAATGGGAAGATGCAGGACATGGCGGTATCACTGGAAATAGTATCCGGGGTTCGGTATTGAGTTCCGAAACCGATTTTTCAGCTATCCAATATACATTAGCAAGTACAGTAAACTTCGAGAATCCTTTACCGAATATTACTATCGATCTTCAGGTTACAGAACCTGCTGAGAAAATTTTGTTCAACTGGACTTTTGCCGGACCTGTTATCCCTGATCATTTCAACTTATATGAAATTTCTGATAGCTCCGCCGCACTTTTAACAACCGTTCCGGCTATTGAGAATCAACGAGAATATACCTGGAACTGTGCACCTTCATTTGAGAAAGGAACTCATTATTTCCGGGTTGCTATAGTAGATGCGACTGGTAAAGCATACCTTGGAAAAATTGTTTTATTCCGGGAGAATGGACAGAACCCTGAACTTTCCTGGGTTTCATCGGGAGTTTCAGATATTTATGGTAAGTTGTCCATAACGACAGAAGTGCCCGACGAGTGGAGTTTTGAAATTCTGACAGTGGAAGGCCGCGTGATTAAAAAGGGAGTTTTGAATTTAGGACGCGGTAAAAACTTTCTTGATCCTCAACTTGAGTCATTTTCATCAGGTGTTTATATATTCCGGGCTTTAGATTCGTCAGGGAAAAGTCATAGTTTATTGTTCAGAAAGTGATACAGGTATTCAGCAAGACCATTCTTTTATAATATTGTTTATTGAATTCTGATATTCGTCAAATATTATATTCTGATTTTTTATAAAACTATTGTCATCCAGTTTACCGAGCACCTGATCCATTTCTGATTCGTTTTCGTATACCATTCTTCGAAAAGGATTAACATAATCTTTTTTTCTTGAATTGAATATCCCCTTTGTAATCCAATCGGCGGTAAGGATGCTTTGATTGAGTAATTCTTTAAATTCAGTGAGACTGATTTTCTTAAAGCAAATTCCATGAATTTGCCAAAGTAGGTCTATTGCATGATGTAATTTGTCAGTTGAGTATTTTGCAGCTTCGTTTACGTAAAAGCTATGAATCTCATCCCAACCATCTATGTTGTTATTGCGGATATTCTTAATGAGTTTATCCAGGGAAGTTTTTTTGATTAGCTGACCGCCAACATTAACCCATGATTCAGGCGTTTGATTCTCCGGAAGTGAATTCTGCAAGTCAGTAAGACTGCTTAAATTATTAGATTTAATATAACGTAAAACCTGTTCGACTGTATAATGAATAATTAACTCCTTATAAATCGCATAACCTTTTAAAAGTTTTAGTATTCGAACTGTTCTTTTACTATTTTCAAATCCTTCTGCAAAAAAAGGAACGGAATGAAGAGAAGAATCGTTGGCATCCAGTAAAAGTCTTCCCCTGGCAATCAATCCCGTTCTATCGATTGGCAAATCCGGAGGGATAGTTTCTATATTTGGAGATTTTTGTGAAAAATGTTTATACCACGACCTGGCCGCAATTATTTGGAGCTCTTCTATACCGGTAACGAGTTCCTGTGCACTGTCCGGAGCCAGATAATCGTATTCGAGAAATTGAATTTTTTCAAGACGTTTATCACGATCAGTATATTTCCAGGCATTTCTTGCCAACGCGTACATATTGTGCAAAAACCAATAAGCTGGCATAATTACTAATTCGTCATTTGACGCATCATTACTTATCAGAGAGAAAGGAAGCGGAATATCGAGCTCCGCCGGGTAGTCCCCCTTTGTCACGATAATAAATGAAGCAAACCGGGAATTATGTTTAACACTTACACAGAGTCCTGGCCAAAATCCACGTCCGGCAATAAGTTCGCCATCCGCACCACGAGAGTTGTGATTTGAACCAATTGTAGCACCCGCTGCCATGTTCGTTTGTCCCATAAGGAGAGATGCACATAAAAATGAATTATTATGATGTTGCTCATGTGCAGGAAAAATTAAAGAATTCAACACTTCACAACACGAAATTGTAGAATTGTTCCCCAAATATGAATTGATCAGCCTGGCACCATATTTAAGTTGTGAATTTGAAGCGAGAATAAATCGGACGGCTTTCACTCCATAAAAAATCCGGCATCCATGCCCAATAATTCCATTTACGATTTCACAACCTTCACCAATCTGGGTACTTGAGGCAGCAGAAGAATTGATGGTGAGGTTTTTCAGTTTATTTGCGCCTTTTAAATATGCATCCGTTCCGATTTTAACGTCTTTAATAATTTTACAGTTTTTAATGACTGTGCGATCGCCGATGGTGCCGTAGAATCCCCTCCGACGGTCAAACCCTTTAGTGCTAAAAAATCTAAGTTTCTCCTGTAAAATTTGATCGTCACGGAACCTGCTGAACAACCAAGCGTCGCCAGGTAGCATACCTTCGAATGGGATGATACTACGGCCGCCATTTTCGTTACATATTTCAAGCTCAATGCGGATAGCTTCAGGTTCGCCGTCTTTTAAAATCCCGTTGCCAAATTTTGCGTGATCTGTTGTTTCGATTTCATTAACATTAATAAGAATTACATCATCGCCAATTATATAATGTGATAGATAACTAACATTGTCTATGACTACATTATTTCCGATATCACAGCTAATGATGGTACTATTGTAAAGACCTACAGGTCTGCGCAGATTATGAAATTCCAGATAATATGGTTCAAGCACTCCGATTCGGACAAAACCATAGAAATTGCAGTTGTGAACAAGCTCAGGTAGAAATTTGCCTGAAACCAAAACGAGATTCCAGTCATCTGCATTATTCCCATTTTTTTTCAGCTCCTCTACTTCGTCAAGTTTGAGATGTCTGTGTGATCCTGACAATTTATATTGTTCATTTCTTAGATAGTATTCATCTTTACCTTCAGGTAGATACTCGGCAGGAATAAAATCATATCCAAGATTGCGCAACGGTGTTTTTGTAATCTGATTCATTCTGTTATTTATTCTACTGTTACACTTTTTGCCAGATTACGGGGTTTATCGACATCCAGTCCTTTGGCAATCCCAAGATAACAGGCAAAAAGCTGAAGAGGAATAACTGAAAGCAGGGGCGAGATCAGTTCATCGGTTATTGGAATTGTCATTATATCATCGGCCATTTTTGTTATCTCTTCATCCCCTTCACTGACTACGGCAATAACTTTGCCTTTTCTCGCTTTTATCTCCTGGATATTGCTTACAAGTTTTTCGTGATATTGACTCCTGGGTGCAGAAAAAACAACAGGAAGATTTTCATCAACAAGAGCAATAGGTCCGTGTTTCATTTCAGCGGCAGGATAACCTTCTGCGTGTATGTAGGAAATTTCCTTCAGTTTGAGGGCACCTTCCAAAGCAACGGGGAAATTATTTCCGCGTCCAAGATATAAAGCATCTTTTACACCCTTATATTTTATAGCAAGCTTATTTATTTGTTCTGCCGAATGCAGCAATTCTTTTGCCTTCTCCGGAACTGATTGCAATTCTGCAAGCAGTTGAAAATATTTTTCATCAGTAATAGTTTGTTTTTCTGATGAGATCTTCAATGCGATCATAATCAAAACCGTAAGCTGTGCAGTGAATGCTTTGGTGCTGGCAACACCGATCTCAGGACCCGCATGCGTATATGCACCCGCATGTGAAATTCGAGCGATAGAAGAACCGACTACATTTACCACGGCAAAAATAAATGCGCCCTGTTCCTTGGCTTTTTCGATAGCGACAATAGTGTCTGCAGTTTCCCCGCTTTGAGAAATTGCAAAAATCACATCTCCAGGATTTACTATTGGATTTCGATATCGGAATTCTGAAGCATACTCAACTTCAACGGGAATTCTACATATTTCCTCAATAATGTATTCGGCTATTAGTCCGGCGTGCCAACTCGTGCCACAAGCCACGACTATGATTCTTCTTGCATTGACCAGTTTTTCAATATTATTCTGAACTCCAGCCATTGTGATGGTACCTTTTGCAACGTTCAGCCTGCCACGCAGACAATCGAAAATGGTATCTGGTTGTTCAAATATTTCTTTCAACATAAAGTGATCGTAACCACCTTTTTCTATTGCCGTAAGTTCGAGGTCAAGTTTTTGTACGAAGGGAGTAATTTTTTCATTTCCAAGGTTCTTCAATATCAATTCGTCACTTTTTATAATCGCCAGTTCATAGTCATTTACATAAACGACTTCTTTAGTATATTCTATGATAGGAGAGGCGTCGGAGGCTAAAAAATGCTCACCTTTACCAATACCAATCACAAGCGGACTGCCTTTTCTGGCGGCAAAAATAGTATCCCGCTGGCCACGATCGAGTAAAACAATTACATAAGCGCCGGTTACTCTTTTAAGTGCAATGCGCATGGCTTCTTCAAGACTACAATTATTATTCTGCTGAATATCTTCTATGAAGTTTAACAGTACTTCAGTATCTGTATCACTTTTAAAAACATAGCCCTTTTTAATTAATTCTGTTTTGAGTTGCGTATAATTCTCAATAATGCCATTATGTATCATGGCCAGTCTTCCACTGGCAGACAGATGAGGATGAGCGTTGCGATCACTTGGTTCACCGTGTGTGGCCCATCGGGTATGTCCCATTCCTGCATGAGCATGAAGATCTTTTCCAATGATACTTTCCTCAAGTGCGGCCACTCGTCCCTGTTTTTTATAGATGCGAAGATCTT
>DATHPV010000333.1:0-7109 GCA_035483495.1 Puia sp. | reverse complement strand
CAGCAAAATATGCAAAAAGGCGACAAAATAGTTACTATCGCCGGGATACATGGAACAGTCAATAAGGTGAATGAAGATGGAACCATTATGATTGAAACCAGTCCTGGCAGTTATATGAAGATTGAAAAAAGTGCCATCTCCATAGAATGGACTCAAAATATCAATAAAGCAGTATCGGTTACAGATAAAAAGTAGTCCGCTATTACTTGTGTTTTTGAACGGGTAAAGCATTTTCGCGTATGTTGAAATTTGCGACATGTTGAAAATCGGGCTGACTGGCGGCATTGGTTCGGGTAAGACCACTGTTGCACAGATTTTTGAAGTGCTTTCCATTCCTGTATATTATGCGGATCAGGCGGCGAGAGATCTTATGAATAGCAGCCCTGTTTTAAAGAATCAAATTATTTCTGCATTCGGGGCCGAAACTTATAAGAACGGAACACTGGACCGCGCTTATCTTGGGAATCTCGTTTTTTCGAATAAAGAAAAACTAGCCCTGCTCAACTCTCTCGTCCACCCAGTAACTATGAATGATTCTGATGCATGGATGAAGAATCAAAAAACACCTTATGCTGTAAAAGAGGCCGCGCTAATATTTGAAACCAATATGGAAGATTATCTGGATTATGTTATTGGCGTATCCGCTCCGAAATCGATTCGTCTTGAAAGAGTCAGGAAGAGGGACGGGATCCCAGAGGAGAAAATAATTCAGCGCATGCAACAACAAATGGATGAAGCTGAGAAAATGAGTCGATGCGATTTTGTCGTTGTCAATGACGGAATTCAGCCACTATTACCTCAGGTTCTGGTGATTCACAATATCCTGCTTTCCAAAATTCCGGGCAACTAAGGAATTTTGTTATTTTAATTTTAATAACGCATCTGCAATTCGTTTCCACGCTTTTTCAATATTTGTCATACTATTTGCGAAAGAAAATCTGATGCAATGAGGTTCTCCGAAAGCGTCCCCCATTACAGAAGAAACATGCGCTGTATTCAGCAAATACATGCATAAGTCATTGGAGTTTTGTATAAGGTTTTCTCCGTTTGATTTTCCAAAGAATGATGAAATATCGGGGAATATATAGAAAGCGCCTTCAGGGTTAAAACATTTGATGCCGGGAATTTTATTTACCAACTCCATTGTTTTTTCGCGTCTGCGTCTGAATTCTTCGACCATCTCATAACTCGGTTTAAGGTCTGAAGTAAGTGCTGTTACCGCAGCTTTTTGGGTAATGGAGTTGGTAGCGCTGGTGAACTGACCCTGTAATTTCTCACATGCTTTTGCAACTTCAATGGGAGCTGCAATATACCCCAGTCGCCAGCCTGTCATTGCAAAACCTTTACTCAACCCATTTACAATAATCGTACGACTTTTAATGTCATCAAATTGGGCTATACTTTCATGTTTGCCAACAAAATTTATATACTCATAAATTTCATCCGAAATAACGGCTACTTCGGGATATTTTCTGAACACTACAGCAAGGCCCTCTAGTTCTTTTTTGCTATAAACTGCTCCTGAAGGATTACAAGGTGAGGAAAATAAAAACACTTTAGTCTTCGAAGTTATGACTGCTTCTAATTGGGCAGGTGATATTTTAAACCCCGATTCCAAACTAGTATGTACCTCAACAACTTTTCCACGAGCGATCTTTACAAGTTCAGAATAAGTAACCCAATATGGTGTCGGGATGATCACTTCGTCTCCTTCATCTACAAGCGCAAGCATGGTATTCGCTAGACTTTGTTTTGCACCTGTTGAAGCGACAATCTGTTCAGGTTTATAGTCCAGATTATTGTCCCTTTTCAATTTTTCACATATTGCCTGACGCAGATCAAGATAACCTGGCACTGGCGTATAATGACTCCAATTATCATCTATAGCTTTTTTTGCAGAGTCTTTTATATGTTGCGGCGTATCGAAATCCGGTTCTCCTACACTTAGGTCAATGACGTCTACACCCTGGGAACGAAGTTCCCGGCTAAGTTTAGCCATTTTCAATGTCTCGGGTTCACTGAAACGTGATAATATAGAGGATAGCTGCATAGTTTTTTGTTGCAATTTAATGCGGCCGCGAAGGTATGATTTTTTTAAAAAATGAAAAAGCAATTAGGAGGACAGTAAAAAGATCTTCCTTCTAGGTTTCTTCAATATTCATTCCGGGTTTCTTCGATATGGAGATCAGGTAAGTCCGGGGTAAGTCCGGCAATTGCCGGACTTACCCCGGACTTACCTATATGAAATACAGAACGATTCCCGAAGAAAGGACGACCCATTTATAGCTTAACTAAAAATGAGAGGGCCACTTACACTTCTCAATTCAGTCTAACAGATTTAATTTGAAATTTATTTTGTGAGGAGCTGGCAGAATCACGAAAACCCTGTAAGTAAATATTGTAATTTTTTAAACTATCGAATTGGAGACTGTCCAGCTTAATAAAGTTGGCACTATCCAGACTAGGATTAATTAAATCCACTCTCGGATTAACGCTATCAGTATAGGCAAATACCTGATTTACGCCTATATGAACAAATTGATTAAAAGTATAGATTGACGGGTTTGGATTATACCCGACAAAAGGGCTTAGCGGAGTATTGATGGTGTCCCTGACTGAAATGAGAAATGTGTCATTAATAAAATAATCTTTCGTGTATATGAATTTAAGTCCGTACGAAGTACCCGGTGAAAAATTCATAAAACGAATTGTTGTAAATGTGTCATAGATAATCGGAGGATTATCCTGGAAAATAATCAGGCTAAGCGACCTTGAATCGAGGGTATCGAAAAAGAAAATACTGTAATGGTTTCCCTGTTGAAATGCGGTATTACCATGGATATTCATGCTGGTATCCTGAGCCAAAAATATATTCATTTGGCTGACCCTCGAAATGGTGGTATCATAAGGATTTCCATCGATACCTGAGGTATTCCCAAAAGATAAGGGATTGGAAAATAAAGACGTCCCGTCTATTGTCATACCTATAGGTCCAACACCGTAGGCCACATGCGTCAGACCCACGAATGACTTGTCCCCATAATTAGTTGTTGATTTATTGCAGGAAAACAGACTCAAAGCCAAAAGCTGAAGGCCAAAAGTCTTTATTTTACCTGAAAAGAACCCGGGTTTGGACTTGTTCAAGATCATGAATTCTCGAGGATTATTTTGAATTTACGTTTAAGAGCGTGAAAGTAGCAAATCAAGGCATCTTAACCAGCGTCTTAACATTTTAGTTATCAATTGGAAAACCTATCTTTGCCGCTCTTAAAAAAAACCGAAAACCAATGAGAGCGCTGGTTAGCATATTTGCAGGCTTACTAATTGTCATTTCCCTTTACCAATTGTCATTTACCTGGTTTGTGAATAAACACGAATCCGCTATGTCTCAAAAAGCGGAACGTTTTGTTAAAAACACATATCCTTCAGCAGAAACAAAATATCCGGGTGATAAAGATGCTCAGGTATTGTATAAAGACAGCCTTTCTCTCTTGGTTCGTGAACGCACTCAGAAACTATTAGATTCTACCAAGGATACTAAAATCACATGGTGGGGAACTACTTATCAGAAATCAAAAGAAAGTGAACTTCTTTTAGGTCTGGATTTGCAAGGTGGAATCAACGTTACATTAGATATTGAGCTAGAGGGATTAATCAAAGGGCTTGCAAATAACCCACGAGATGCAAATCTGGTACGGGCAATTCAATTGGCAAATCAGAAAAAATTAACCAATGGCGGTGCCAATTATATCGATCTTTTTTCTGGAGCCTTCAAGGAAATCAATCCGGGCATCAAACTAGCTCCTCTTTTTGCCAATTCGAACAGAAACAAATTAAAATTTGAATCATCCGACGGTGAAGTAATTAACTATTTACACGAACAAGCCTCGGCAGGAATGAAGCAAACTTATCAGGTACTCACGAAACGTATAGATAAGTTTGGTGTTTCGCAACCGAACATACAGCTGGATGAAAACAAAGGAATTATCAGTGTTGAACTGGCCGGTGCAACCGATCCCGACAGAGTAAGAAAATATCTTCAGTCTTCTGCAAATCTGCAGTTTTGGGATGTCTATAACATTTCAGAGCTCTCCAATTCTTTGCAAAATGCAGATAAAACATTGCAGAAATATTTAAACGGCGTGAAAGATTCCGCTACCCTTGCAAAAAAAGATTCGACGACTGACAGTACGAGCGATGCATTAAACAGGAACCCTCTGGTCCGCATCATGCATTTTATTCAACCCACTCAGGACGAAAAAGGACAAGTCCACTACCCTTCAGCCATAGCCACCCCCTTGTTGAAAGATACGTCTACAGTGAATGGTTATCTGAGCATCCCTGCGATAAAAAATCAGTTTCCCGCCAATTTAAAATTTATGTGGGGAAAACAGAACACCGATGATAACGGCAAAGCATACCCTTATCTGGAACTCTACGCTATCAAAACTGTTCCCGGAAGTGATAAGGCAAAATTGGAAGGAGAAGTAATAACAGATGCGCGTCAGGACTATGATCCGGTAACTGGAGGTGTTGTGGTTGAAATGAGTATGAATAAACATGGAGCGGACGTGTGGGCAAAAATGACTACGGACGCCACAGTCGGAAATAAACACGATCCCATTGCTATTGCTCTTGATGAAGTGGTATATTCCGCACCGTATGTTAATGGTCCAATTACCGGTGGCAATTCTCAGATTTCAATGGGAAACAGGAATTCAAGTCAAACCATAGTTGAAGCGACGGACCTTGCCAATATCTTAAAAAGCGGTAAGTTGAACGCTCCGGCACGAATTGTTCAGGAGCAGGTTGTTGGTCCTACACTGGGAAAAGCAGCTGTTAAAGGAGGTGCTTTAGCTTTCGGCATTTCTTTCCTGGTAATATTCACACTGATGCTGGTATATTATAATACCGCAGGCTGGGTTGCAAATATCGCGCTGATACTAAATCTGCTATTTACAATTGGTATTCTGAGTGCCATGCATGCGACGCTTACAGCACCGGGTATTGCCGGTCTTGTTTTGACAATCGGCATGGCAGTAGATACAAATGTTATCATATTTGAGAGAATAAAGGAAGAGCTGACGCGGGGAAAGAGCTACCAGCTCGCAGTAAATGACGGATATAGACGCTCACTGGCACCAGTTCTAGATGCGCACGTTACGACGTTTTTGACTGCTGCAATCTTAGCCTATTTCGGTCTGGGACCTGTTCTTGGATTTGCCACAACGCAAATGCTTGGAATTGCACTATCACTTTTCTGTGGAATTCTGGTTTCTAGAATGGTAACTGATTTTTATACCAA
This sequence comes from Puia sp., assembly GCA_035483495.1. GTDB lineage: Bacteria > Bacteroidota > Bacteroidia > Chitinophagales > Chitinophagaceae > Puia. The sequence goes on along the minus strand of DATHPV010000333.1, from coordinate 1,804 downwards.
TAAAAACAGGCATTTTCAATATTTTACAGGTATCTCAAAGAAAGTTTTTCAACATGCAAACTTTAAATTTATTGAGTACCGAAAAGTAACTTATGGTATTTCAGTAGTTGTACTGATTTTGGGAATCTCCGCATATTTTCACGGATTTCAGAAAGGAGTTGAATTCCAGGGTGGAAGAAGTTATATCGTAAACTTTCATAAACCGTTAAACGAGCAGGAAGTTAAAGATGCATTGAATTTGCAATGGGGAAAATATCCCGAGGTAAAAACTTATGGATCAAACCAACAGTTTGAAATCACAACAGACTACCTGGTTAATCGCGAAGGAGCTTCTGCGGATTCTACCGTCATCAATAAGATGTATTCCGGTTTACAGAAATTCTTACCCGCGGGAACCAGTGCACAAGAGTTTACCTCTACCAATAAATTTATTCAGCAGTCAAAAAAAGTCGGCGCTTCTATTTCAGAGGATTTGAAAGCGGGTGCCGTAAAAGCGACCATTTTTGCTCTGATATTTATCTTCATATATATATTTATCCGCTTTCGCGACTGGAGATATTCGCTGGGTACCATTATTGCTTTACTTCATGATGTACTCGTAACTCTTGCAGTTTTTTCATTCTTACCTGCAGTTGTGCCTTTTCCACTCGAAATCGATCAACACTTTATTGCTGCAATACTCACTGTGATAGGATTTTCTATGAATGACACAGTTATCGTATTTGATAGGATCCGTGAAGATAGCCGCACACTCCGAGGTAAAACAAAAGCAGAGATTATCAATAAAGCAGTAAATGAAACGCTGCCACGAACTGTAATGACCTCGCTTACTGTGTTCCTGACAATCCTTATTCTTTTTCTTGTTGGTGGAGAAGTAACAAAAGGATTTGCTTTTGCGATGCTTATAGGAGTTATAACCGGAACATATTCTTCCATTTTTGTAGCCGCCCCAATACTCATTGATATGGCCAGAAAAAGACCTCTTGGAGCAGCAGATACGGACTTGAGCAGACCACTAATAAAAAAACAGTTAGCCACCGCTGTTAAAAAATAGAAATATAGTACCCATAAAAAAACCCTCTCAGTACCAGACTGGAGAGGGTTTTTTTATTGAGAAGACGAATAAATGAGTTTTGAGTCGTCGCTAAAGTAGTGAGTTATACAGCATTATGATATCTTCTGTGGTGTGATCTATGTGAATGCCGGCCACTATGATGATGATGATAATGGTTCTTATGATACCGATAATTATTGTGATGATAATGTCTATAATTTCTATGACCGTGATAATGACGATTCGGATTATTAAGATTCATCTCGGAATTTGAGGCCGCAAACGAAACCGAGGATAAGGTCAGCAGCAAGACAACGATGGAAAATATCTTTTTCATTTTGATAATTTAAATTTAGTTACTTATTTTCTTTATATCGTTTATCTGGTGTGCCATCCTTTTTGGTGTGTACTGTTGCCGGGGGATTTTTCGCGGCTTCTTTATTAGACTTATACCTCATATCTGCAGTTCCATCCTTTTTTGTAGGGCCGGCCGTTGCGGTTGTCGCCGTTTTTGGGGTTGATGAAACTGTCGCAGGCTTGCTGGTAGATGTTGTGCTTGCAGGTTTACTGGCTTTGGCTTTAGTTGGGGTTGTTTTCGCCGGGGTTGACTGAGCATGGGAATAAACGCCTATGCTAACTAAGAACAATAAAACAAGGCAAATTTTTTTCATATTAGAGCATTTTGCTTAGGCTAATTTAGAAAAACAGCCAGAGACGCCCAAACTATTTGTCGCTAAAATTTGTTCTTTA
>DATHPV010000332.1:0-5645 GCA_035483495.1 Puia sp. | reverse complement strand
GGGCGACAGTGGTGGAGGAGAAGCGGCATCCAAACTGAGCCAGGGTATCTCCGAAGCCTTGTATAATACAGCCCTTGGGATCGGTACCTCAGCTATTTCCATCATTATGTACAACGTATTTACGACTAAAATCGACGGTATTACGTATGGTATTGATGAAAGCGGTTTCACGCTGACACAATCTTTTGCGTCACTGTACAAATAAGCTTAAGGCTTAAAGCTTAAAGCTGAAGGCCTTTTGCCTTAAGCGTTAAGCCTTCCGCGTTAAGCTTAGATTATGGAATTACGAATTAAAAGCATCTAACTAAAAAGAATAAAAATGGGAAGAGCAAAGTTACCCAGGAAGAGCACGAACATCGACATGACAGCGATGTGCGACGTGGCTTTTCTATTGCTTTCTTTCTTTATCCTGGCCACCAAGTTCAAACCTCCGGAAGCCTTACATGTGGTTACACCCAGTTCGGTGTCGACCAAAACTGCGCCGGAAAAAGATGTTGTTCTGATAACCATCGATAAAGACGGGAAAGTGTATTTATCTGTTTCCGATGCAAATGTGGCCGAGAAAAAAGATATGATCGAATCGATCAATAAATCTAAGAATATCGGTCTTTCGGAAGCAGAAAAAGCCAATTTCGTAAATATTCCAAACGCCTATATTGGTGCGCCGTTTGCCCAGTTGAAATCTTATCTGGATAAGAACCCAACGGAACTGGCTCATGTAAATAAACCAGGAATTCCTGCTGTGGACAGCACGAACAATGAAATGATCGACTGGTTCAAAGCGGCTCAGGACGCTTTTCAGGGAAAGAAGATGAATATTCTGGTGAAGGGCGATGACGATTCAAAATATCCTGCTTTACAGGGTGTGATCATCGCGCTGAAAAAGAATGATCTTATGAAGTTTCAGGTTGTAACAAGTCCTGTTCCGGCACCTATTGGTTCAGAACTTTATAATGCACAGCAGGCGGCTGGCACGAAAGCAGTTGAATAATTTTTTAACGAGATTAAAATATTGAGACATGGCAGAAATGGATACCTCGGGCGGCGGCGGCCATAAAAAGGGCCCCGGCGTCAAAAAAGGGAAAAAGCTCTCCACAAGAGTGGATCTGACTCCGATGGTGGACCTCGGTTTCCTGCTCATCACCTTTTTCATCTTTACAACAACCATGAGCCAGCCCACGGCCATGCGGTTGTTTTTGCCGAAGGACGTGAAAAATCCCGATGAGCAGAACAAGGTGAAAAATTCAGCGGTCATCACGCTGATGCTGGGCAAGAACGACCAGATCTATTATTATGAGGGAGATAGTGCAGCGACTTTGAAAGCGACGACCTTTAAAAAGGTTCGGGATATTGTAATTGATAAAAAGAGAAGAACGGATCCCAAGGATTTTGTGGTGGTTATTAAACCATCTGTGGATGCCACGTATAAAAATACGGTGAACATCCTGGATGAAATGACCATAGACGGAGTGAAACGTTATGCGATGGTCGACATCTCTCCGGTCGAGTACAATTTTATCAAGCTTACAGAAAAAGCCAACGGAGGCTAAACAGACTCCGATTTTGTGGAAATTTTATTAAATTGAGTCATTACAAGAAATAGTCCATCATGGAAATAAATAAAATTCTAACCGCGGATGTGCTTGACATCATCTTCGATGGAAGAAACAAGCAGTACGGCGCTTATGATCTTCGTAAGACCTACAACAAACGTCTGCGTACCGCTATGCTGGTGATGCTTGGAGCCGTTGTCGCACTGATTGCTGGTTATTTTATCAGCAATTATGAAGGCAAGGGTCAGGCGGTTAAACCAGTGGTTCAGGATGTACAGCTGGAAGACATTAAAGAAGATAAAAAGAACGAGCCACCACCACCTCCTCCTCCGCCAAAACCACCACCACAGGTAGAAATGGCGAAATTTACTCCTCCCAAGATTGTAAAAGATGAGGAAGTAAAGGCCGAAGAAAAACCACCTGAAGTGGAAAAACTGGAAGACACGAAAATTGGTAATGCCAATCAGGAAGGTATCAAGGACGACAATATCACCGCTCCGCCTGCAGACAATAAAGGCGTAGTAGAAGCTCCGAAGGATAATACGGATTACGATAAAACTTTTACTAAAGTGGAAATCGAATCAGAATATCCCGGTGGCATTGCGGCATGGTATCGCTACCTCAGTAAGAACCTGCAATATCCCGATGAAGCCGTGAGTGCTGAAATTCAGGGACAGGTAGTGGTCCGATTCATCGTGGACAAAGAAGGAAATGTGAGTGAGGTGGAAGCAGTAAGTGGTCCCAATGAATTACGTGATGCCGCTGTTCGTGTTATCAAGAAAAGTGGTTCATGGACACCCGCTGTTCAGAACGGAAGAAAGGTTAAATCGTATAAGAGCCAGCCGATCAACTTTAAACTCGAAGCGCAATAATTTTTCTGAAATTTTAATACAGGCCCGGAAAGTAATATGCTTTTCGGGCTTTTTTGTTTCACCCACCGAAGCTTTAGCGTAGGTGGGTTGACGGTTGATCCCGCATATACGGGAACAGATGACGGTTAGCTAGTATTATCTTCGCGTTATGCAAAGACTAGTGAGAAAAATTCCATCAACCGTCCCGCATATGCGGGATCAACCGTCAACCTTATGATGGGAAAACTAACTGGCTGGGACGATACCATCGTCGCCTTGGCGACTGCTCCGGGCATCGGTGCCTTGGGTGTGATCAGGTTGAGCGGTCCGAAAAGTTTAGAAATCATCAATGCGCTATTTCATTCCAAAGATTTATTAAAAGAGCCGACACATACATTACATGTGGGCCTTCTGAAAAATAATGAAGAGATTCTGGATGAAGTGGTCGTATCCATTTATCGTGCGCCTAAATCTTATACCGGAGAAGATGTTGTGGAGATCAGTTGTCACGGTTCAACACATATAGAAGAGAAAATTATTTCAGCCTGTTTACAGCACGGCGCAAGGATGGCAAGAGCGGGTGAATTTACGCAAAGAGCTTTTCTGAAAGGCAAGATGGATCTCACGCAGGCGGAAGCAGTAGCCGATCTGATCGCCAGTCATTCTGAAGCGGCACGTAGTTCTGCATTACACACCATGCGGGGAGGATTTGCGCATGACCTTAAAAAGCTAAGGGATCAGTTACTTGGATTCTCGGCATTAATTGAACTCGAGCTCGACTTCTCGCAGGAGGACGTGGAATTTGCAGACAGAAAAAAATTCTATACGCTGATTGAAGAAGCGCAACGTGAAACGGACGCGCTGATTGAATCTTTCAAATACGGAAATGTAATTCGTCATGGTGTGCAGGTAGCGATAGTTGGAAAACCTAATGCGGGCAAGTCTACACTACTGAATAGTCTGCTGAATGAACAACGTGCGATTGTGAGCGAGATCGCTGGCACAACCAGAGATACAGTGGAGGAAGTTTTGGTAATTGAAGGAGTTGAATTTAGACTGATAGATACTGCAGGAATTCGCGCACATACATCCGATAAGATCGAGCAGATGGGAATGGATAAAACGAGAGAAAAAATTGAACAGGCCGATATCGTGCTGGAGATTCTCGACGCATCGGAATCCTATCCCGATAATTTATTAACAGGAAAGGAAAAGCTCCTGCGCGTGGTGAATAAAGCAGATTTATTATCAGAGGGAAATGTAAACACTAAATTCCTGGATCACAACCTGATTTTTATTTCCGCAAAAACATCATTTGGAATAGATAAATTAAAACGCGCCCTTGTAAAACGGGTATTAAATGGGAAAAAAATTCGGGAGGGAACTGTGGTAACCAATGCACGTCATCATGAAGCATTGCAAAAAGTTGCAGCAGCGCTGCAGGATATTCGCAAAGGCATGGATGATGGTTTAGCGAGCGACCTGCTCTCCTCAGACATCCGCCGCGCACTCCACTACCTCGGTGAGATCACCGGCGAGATCACCAACGAAGAACAACTCAGCTGGATCTTCGGAAAGTTTTGTATCGGTAAATAATTTCCTACTTCAGCTTACTTACCCTGTCTTTTTCTTACTCTCTACATGCCTTACTGGGTGCATATTTCAGGCAATTTACTAAAAATTACTTTACTGGCATTATTATTTTTCCTTACTTTGACTGGGAAAAAAATGTATTGAAAAAATACATCTTAGAATTTCGGTGGAGAAAGTATGGCGCTGTAGGCAGTATTAGGCAGTTGAAGACTACTGTAGGCAGCTGAGGGCAAATGAAGTAAAAATTTGTATTTCTATGAGCAGCAATATGATGCTAAAAAAAATTTGTCAGCACTGCGGTAATGTATTTACGGCAAAGACAACCGTAACCAAATTTTGCTCCGACAATTGCGCAAAGAGAAACTATAAGCTGAGAAAGAAAAAAGAAACTATTCAAGCCAGCAACAATGAAACACAAAAAATAATTCTTGCAGAACCGGAATTTAAACGGGAAAAAATTGTGACAGATGAGCAGGAATTAATTGACATCAAAGTGCTTTCGGCTGTGACCAGTATTGGCGAAAGAACTTTATACCGGATTGTAAAAGACAAAGAGTTTCCAAAGATAAAAATCGGTCGCTCTTTATTGTTCCATAAAAGGACAGTCATAGATTATATAGTTAAAAAATATGGAAAACTATGAGAGGGAAAATAAGAGAGGTCAAACTCAGAAACGGAAGATCATCTTTGTACATTGATTATTATCCTCCTGTGTGGAACCCGGAAAAAAAAGTATACACCCGCAGAGAACATCTTAAACTCAAAGTGTTTGATCATCCTGCAGATGAGTTTGAGAAGAAGCAAAACCAGATGAGCCGGGAAATTGCTGAAAAGATTTATTTAAAGCGAATGAGTGGGTTGATGCTCGAAGAAAATAATATGTTCAATAAGGATGTTCTTGAAGGTAACTTTTTCCAGTTTGCAAAAATGTTTCTAAGCAAAAAGGAGCGTAAAGGTATCGACGTGGTGCATTATAAAAGCGCTTTAAAATATTTGCGTAGGATGGCTGGAATGAATCTTAAGTTTAGGCAAGTCGATGAACATTTTTTGGAGAAATTTAAGGACTATTTGCTGACATCAAATACCCTTAATTCCAAAGTTAAATTTCTGGATAAGAATTCAGCTGGGTCCTATTTCAATAAATTTTGCAATGTTGTAGAGCGGGCATTTATTGAAAATTATTTGCAATTTAATCCAGTATTAAAAGTTGATAAAATTCCCACGACTGAAACTACAAGGCATTATTTGACTGAAGAAGAAATACAACTACTAAAACAAACGCCAATAAAAGACGAAGTGGTATACAGGGCAGGATTATTTGCTATTCTAACCGGCCTTCGATTTGGTGCCATTCAATCTTTGAAATGGGAGGAGTTGGAATATTCTGAAGAATTAAAATCCTGGTATTTCTATTTTGTCGATCCAAAACCTAACCGTCCAGTTAGGCATTTTATCAGTCAGCAGGCAGTTGATCTACTAGGTGCGCGAAAAGATGGCAAGGAAAAAATATTCAAGGAGTTAACGTATCACCGGACAAGAGACTCTCTTAAAACCTGGCTTGTGCTGGCAGGAATAAAAAAAGACATTTCATTTCATTGCTTCAGGCACACTTATGCAACGCAGCTGGTTTCTAAAGGCGAGGATATTT
>DATHPV010000331.1:0-3424 GCA_035483495.1 Puia sp. | reverse complement strand
AAAAGCAACAAGAAGACGCTGCTTCCTACCAAACTGCACAAGAATCACTTGTAAAAATCCAGCTCTTAAATAATCCGTTCTACTTAGCTTACGAATTGAGTCCGGCTAGTGCAGCCGTTAGTGCCTATACTTCGTTTCGGGATGGTCATACAATTGAGGGGGTCTTAAATATCGCATTAGGTATAGGGGGATTAGCAGAATTAAGAAGTTTAGGTTTAGGAAAATTTTCTGAAGTAGGCGATTTTTTTAACACTTCCAAGCTTTCTGAAACTGGCATTGGCGAATTATGGAAAGTAAGTAATAATTTTGTTCGAGGTACATTAATTGAAAATAAGCTTGCCCAAACAGTATATGAAGGATACGAGCATTTAGGATCTACGGTTTCACAATATTTCAAGACTATAGATTTTTACAAAGACGGCTTGGGTGTTAGCTTAAAAACAGTGAATGCGCAGAAGAACTTCACGTTCAAAAATATTCTAACTAACATTGACGATCTTGCGGCGGCAAAAGAAGCTGGTGGAATCGTATCGCAAGGTGCGGAACGCAGATTAACCGATGTTAGACTTGATATTGCAATTCCGAAAGGTTATAATAAAGATGTTCTAAAAAGTGTCGAAAAATATGCTGCTGATAAAAACGTAAAAGTCAGAATATTTGAGACAAATTGATTATTTAAGTACTAAATAAATTTGTATGTTATTGATGGATAATTCGTCATTTGAAAAGTCAGCGGCAATAATTTTTTATCCGGATAAAATCATTATTGAAACAAGAAATAAAAAAGATAATTATACTTGGTATTCGAGTGGAAAATTAACTATTTTTCCAATCAATGCAAGTGCTGGTATGTTAGGAGAGGGAATTATAAATCACTTAAATCAATCGGAAATAAAAGGAATTGAAATGAAAGAAATGAAAGAACTCAGAAATCTATTTCGAAAGAAAGGAAAATTTAAATCAGAAAAATCGACTATGGAAGATGCAAAATATGTAAGTATCTATTCAGATAAGAATATGATTCGGTTTGAACCTAAAAAAAATAAAACTTCACAACAGCTATTTTATAACATGCCAGAATCAATCTCGGAATTTGCTGTAAAAAACTTAGACTCCATAAAAATTGGAAAATATGCAAGAGATTCTGCAGCAAAATGCGTTTTTATCTAACGAATACCGACTTGGAATATATTTAAATTTTGATCTCGAAATTATTCGGCTAATATGAATGTTAGACAGCTAGAATACTTCGGTTCCTTGACTTAGTTGCTCTTTGAAATTTAAGTTAATTCGTCGCATCAATTTATGTTCCTTTCGGGATGTTGATGCAGGGAAGGATAATTACTTCTTTCTTTGACTACAACTTTGGATTCGGTGGAAAAGAGAAAGATGATGAGGCAAAAGGGACTGGAATGAGTTTAAATTTTGGAAATAGAATTGATGATTCGAGAGTCGGGAGGTGGAATTCACTTGATAAGGTTACAAGACCATGGATGAGCCCTTATGTCTATTCGGCGGATAATCCTGTTAATAACATTGATCCTGATGGTAAGGATGAAATACATTTTCATTTTTACAATAATTCCGTAATTGGTCCAGATGGAAAAGCATTAAGTGGTCATACTTCTGCAAGAATAGAAATAATCAAAGCTAATGGTCCTGACAAGTTCTTTGCCCACATGCACAGCACAGAAATAAGGATGCCAACAAACTATTCATCAGGAGGACAAGCCACCAATGAAAGAACAATAGAATTTTATCCTTGGAATCCAGACAGCAGGTCAGGTCTAACCAAATCCACAATTTTAGGTATGATACCGTGGAACGACCGAGACTATGCAACTCTTATGAAATATACTATTGCAAGCCCTTCGCTAAAAGAATATATTAAAGGTAGGAGTGAAGGTTATGAGGCTAATTTCTATGATAGAGAAAATTATAAAGGTTTAATCGCTGATCTCCCGGTTTATAAAACCTTGGGAAAAATTAAACAAGGTGCTGATATTGGTTTAGCAATTGTCGGAGCGATTGATGCAGGACTAGCTGGTGCAACTACATTGGGAGCAACAGAGACTTTTTACAGAACTATGTCAGCATCTGACTTTAATTTATTTCAAAAAACTGGAAAATTGCCTGCGACTGGAGAAACTTTTATTTCACCGACAAAAGGATTCTCTTCAGGCTATGAAAGAGTGCTTGTTCAATTTAATACAAAGGCAGGTACGATTAGTCAATTACAAAGCATCGGGGTTAGGAACTCTGCGATCGGGCATCCTTTTAGTGACTTACCTCTTGTGAATAGTGGTTGGGGGCAATCAAAAGCTTTTTTTAAATTAGAAACAAATTCTGAAGGTTTACAGCAAGTTAATATTGGATTGGGTAAAGGAAAAGCTTTAGAATTATTCAACAACAACATACAAAGCTATAAAGTTATAAATCGATGACTAATTACGAACAACAACTCATAAGGGATTATTTATCGGGTAAAAATTCAAGATCTGATTTTTTAATAAAGTATCCTATCGATCTTACAAATCCGTCGAACTATATAATCGATATTTTATTGAATGCACTCAAAAGCGAAGACTCTGCAGAGGTAGATTATGGAATGTCTTTAATTCCTTTTGATAAAGATTTTAAAAATCCTGACAAATATGTAGATATTTTATGTCAGCTACTAAGCAAATCTTGGCATACTAGACATGAAGATATTGTTGCATTATTACAAGGAATAAAAGCACCTCAAAGTGTTGATGCTCTTTATAAAGCTGCATTGGCTAAATTTGATTATTTAAATTATGACGATACACATTCTTTGGCGAGAAAAAGCATTCATGCTTTAGCAGATATTAATACAGAAGATTCTTTGGTCAAACTTAAGTTATTAGCAAATTCAAATATTGAAATAATAAAGGAAAAAGCAAAGAAACAATTATCTGTAATAGACAATATTTAATCGGACAGTAAAAGATTTTTAGTTTTATAGGGGTAGGATTTATTTTTATGCTGCTGGTGTAAAATGCCCGATGAACTTTTGCTGTGCTAAGATAATTGATTCTTTAAATGTTGCCATCGGAGTTTTTCCATAGCAATATCGTCCTCTGTGAATCCTTTCATTGTTGTAAAACTTCATCCATTCATCAAGATCACGTTGCATCTCTGTGATGTTCTCATAAAGTTTTTTTCTAAAAGCGACAGCATAAAATTCCTCTTGCATTGTCCGATGCAGGCGTTCACAAATACCATTGCTTTGCGGATGACGTACTTGGGTTTTGCTATGCTCTATGCCTTCTATCTGCAGATAGAGTTCATATTCATGATGCTCAGGTTTTCCCTTGTACTCTGTTCCGCGGTCAGTTAGGATCCGCAGAAGCGGTATTTGTTGTTCTTCGAAAAAGGGCAGTACTTTGTCATTGAGTAAATC
>DATHPV010000330.1:0-17840 GCA_035483495.1 Puia sp. | reverse complement strand
AATTTACTGGATCAGTCCATTCGCAACAATGAAATATTGTCTCAGGTAAAAGTCATATATCATGACCTGAAAAAAGTATCAGAGAAACTGAGGGAGTTAAAAAAAATACAGGAAGAAGGGGACTCAAAAAATTGAGTTAATAAATCTACATCTATTTCGATTGACTGGCTGCTTCGGCTGACGTTGCCAATGTAAGTATTCCAATAAAGTTTGGCTCCCAGGTTTTACCGCCATCATCTGAAAACGACTGCTCAACGTGGTGAGAGGTCGGCGTAATTTCTGACCAGATCATCCTAACCATTATCGATCTACCGTTATACAAATCCTGCTGAAAAAATTCGCCGCGCCCGTCCCTGAACTCCCCTATCGAAGGTTGTTCTATGATCCCTTCATTACTATTGGCAAAGCTCATACTCCATTGTCGGGATTTAGGGTTGTATAGAAATAATGTTAAGCCTTCGAAAGGGCCAGACGGGCCACTGGCCTCGATTTCTTCTATTTGGGAACGCCCATTCCAGATTTTTCGGACAGTAACAAAACCATTAAGTTCTTTCCATGTTTTTGAACCCGTAAGTGGTTTATCCAGGATTGAGATATGCGTTTTCCAAACACCGATGTTGAAATCAAAATCATGTTGGCCGTCGCGTACTCCTGAAGAGTTTTGCTGCGCCGGACAATTGATTGCCGGCACGATAAACAGAACACTGAAAGTGAGGAAAACATTTATAAAATATTTTGCTGCGGTGCGCCTTCTGCATTTAACCAGAATCGTATTTTCTGAATTGTAATCAGATTGTATCATTTCTGCTTGTTCACTTATGATAATCCCCGACACAAATTTTCGCTGTAATTTTTTCATTTTGATTAATATTTCAAGCTGTTATAATTTACGGCTGCAAGGTATTTTTAAAACAACTTGAAAAATTGTACAAAATCGTCATCGGAAATATGGTCGGTGTTAAATGCATTTCTTTAAGGAATCGAAAAGGGGCAAACGAATCCAATACCTTTACATTAAAGACGTAAGGGTTTCAATTTAGAAGATTTATTTTATTAAATTCTGTCAGACAAACCAACCGCAGGGCAGATAACCATCAAAACGACTCTGGTCTGCCTGTTTAAAATATTGACGCGGATGCACACCCGAAAATTCTTTGAATTCCCGGTTAAAGTGCGATTGATCATAATAATCGCCGGAATATGCAAGGCTGGTCATCGATGCAAACCGGCCTAAAGCATAGCTGTCTTTTATGGCCTGAAAACGGGTGAGCCGCGCAAAGTATTTTGGCGGAAACCCGGTGATGGATTTAAACCTTCTTTCAAATTGTTTAACGGACAGGCCAGATTCGTAATGCATCGCCGAAATATCAACAGACCCTTTTTGTTGAATTACGAGGTCAACAAAATATTTGAACGGATCTATTTTTTGGCAAAATGTATTTTTTGTAAGGAAAGCAGAAACATATGTTATACGTTCGGGCGTGCTGCCAGCATTATATATCTGGTCGGCCAGGTCGGTTCCTTCCTGTTTAAATAAATCCGTGAAATCAAAAACATGGTCCACCACTTCGTTTGCGGGTTTGTTTTTTAGTAACTGGTTTACAGCATGTGGATAAAACCTCACCCCAAAAAACCCGACTTTCTTCCCCACATTAAATTTTTCTGTGATTGAGTGCTGGAAGCGTATCCGTGCGCTTTGTGCCGAATAGGCCCGAAATCCCTCATTGTATTGAAAAATAATTTCCGGAAAACTGTCCGCCATCAGAAAATATTCTTTAGGTGTAGTTGTTTGCGGATCGCTTTCCAAGGTCCAGAAGCATTGCACCAAATCCTTTAAATGCAACGGTGGCGGAAAAATGTTGTAATCCATAATCATCCCGAAATTAAATAAGTTGATCCTCATATTCCATATCCTTTTTTGATCAGATGCCACTAGTCAAATGATAAGAAAAGATTTGATGTACATTAACGCAGCGGATATTTTTTAAATATCCTGCCGCGCAACCCTGAATTCCGATGCCTCGTTCTCTCTGAATGTCTTCACCCAAACCATGCTGTAGAATGACCCGCTGACACTTCTTCGCGGGCTGGTACTCGATTTATTTCTATGTTCTAACATTGGTCTTCCAGCGGATAAACCGCTTATTCACTAACATGTCTAAACTTGCCATTTATGAACAATTTTACACACTCCAAATCAGGCTTAAAGCCTGCAAGATTTATTTTACTGTTTGTTCTCATGCTCAGCTTTACGGTAAGCTGCAAAAAAATGAACATCGACAAAAACGACCTGCGTAATTTTCAACAGGTAAACCTGGTGTCGAGCGACGGTTCCGGATCACCGGTATTAACCGAGCCGAGCATGCTTAATGCCTGGGGACTGGCCTGGGCTCCATCTGGCGTAGCCTGGGTGAACGCTGAGGCCGGGCACGTGAGCGAATTATTTTCGGGTGAAGGGGTGAAACTCAGGGCAGGGATAAATATTCCATCACCCACAGATGCGACAGGCGGGACTCCTACAGGTATCGTATTCGCCGGAGGAGCGGGATTTACTCTTTCAAACGGCCAGCCTGCTTCATTTCTTTTTGTTGGCGATGACGGGGTTGTATCAGGCTGGAATGGCGCGGCAGGAAATAATGCAATCCGCATTGCAGACAACTCAGCCAGCGCTTCTTATTTTGGATTGGCTTTGGCCACCTGGAACGGATTTCATTATCTGTATGCTGCAGATTTCAAGACTGGCAAAATCGACGTATGGGACACAACCTTTACGAAGGTGAATATGAGTTTTAAAGATCCGTTCCTGCCTCCGAGTTATTCTCCGTTTAATATTCAGGCAGTAGGATCCTGGCTTTTTGTGATGTATGCAAAAGTTGGCGCTGATGGAAATGAAATACATAAAGTGGGATTGGGACTGGTTGATGTTTTCAATCCCGACGGCTCTTTCGTAAGAAGATTTACGTCGTTCGGTACATTGAATTCACCCTGGGGTGTTACAATAACGCCGGCAAATTTTCTGGAAGAAAATGACATGAGTGTCGATGATGAAAACGGGAACAAAGGAGATGTTGACGTAAGTAAAAACAAAGGGGGCGATGACCAGGAACAGCCGGTGGTGCTGGTAGGAAATTTCGGTGACGGAAAGATCAATGTGTTCACAGCGGATGGGCGGTTCCAGGGGCAATTACAAAGCAAACACCAGACTATTGTAATCGACGGACTGTGGGCCTTAGGCTTCGCTCCAACCACAGCAACTACCATAGATCCGATGCGACTTTATTTTACGGCCGGTCCGAAAGACGAAACTCAGGGTTTGTTCGGGTACCTGGTTAAAAAATAAAGGAGATATCACAAATCAGGGCCATCCTTTGTAAGAAAAAGGTGGTCCTGATTTTTTTATTTAGAAACATTATAGCTGGTAACCACCCCCGTTTAAACACGGTATTTTTGGGGTGATGATGGCGGGGCTGTAAAAATAATTTACTTTCATAGCCTACCTTATCCCCCAGCATGAATTCAAATATTTCAAAACGAATTCGGGAACTGGCCAGCACTTTCATCATTCTGATCCTGCTGTCAATCATTCTTTGCTTTTATTATTTCAAGTTTGTGCCCGAGCGGCGGACAGAATTCCACCGGAATGCATTCCTGGAACTGAGTCAGATGGAAAGCGCACTGCAGTCCAGAGATGCAGCTTACCGCGATGCCATTCAGAATATTTTAAAACAAACCCCGCTGGATAAAACCAGTTTACTGAAGTTTAATTTTCAGGCCGGATCCGAGAAGACTCCAAAAGGGTCAGTGATGGGTCCCACGGAATTTGGGACCGATAAAACGGGTAAAAGCTGGCAGATGCGTTACCCTGTATATGTCAGCCCAGATTTTCTTCCAAAAACAAAACCCGCTTTCACGCTATCAAAAAATGTCGATACTTTGATGGGTTCGATGGTCTCCACTTATAAAGATATTTTTGATGAGGTCCTTTTAATTACCGACTCAGAAAGCCAGAGACAAAAGGGAGAAATTATTTATAAGTCGGGCGATTTGTCAATGGACTATCAGGTGAATTCGGATAGTCTGCTGAAAAAAACAGACGGCTTCAGCCTGCTGAACCTGCACGACGTTACGATCGAAGGCAACCCGTTCAAATTATTTATTTACCCTTTCAAACTCGGTGATCAGCGCCTCATCCTCGCCGGCCTGATCAGTCAGTCCAACTACACCCAATCCTTCGCTAAAATTCCCTTTAACTTTTTTTCTTTTTTCGCCGTACTCATACTCCTGCTGGTTATTCATTTACCGATTCTAAAAATATTTCTGCTTGGTAAAGATGAGCGCATCAAAGATGGCGACATACGTTTGATCATCGGCTCTTATTTTATTGCCGCTTTCTTTGGCTTTTTCCTGCTGTCTAAAATTTTTCTGGATAAGGAGCAGAATACACAGAACCGCCGGCACCTGGAAATCCTGGCCTCGAGGATTAAAAACAATTTCAATCAGGAGCTCGACACCATCCGCAGTCAGTTGCGGGAATTCGACGAACAACTTAATTTACTTACAGGTTCCAGCCACGACGAAAATATCAACGGCCTTATAAAGATTCCAGGAAGCAATCAAATAAACTTCCTGGATAGTCAGTTCAAGGCAGGCATTTACCCCTATCTGACTAATGTATTCTGGATTGACAGCGAAGGCAGCTGGGTCGCGCGATGGGCCTATAAAAAAAATATCATCAATTCTCCGCTCATCGATATTCACGACAGGTTATATTATTCGGATTTTGTTTCTCATAAAGCACTCCTCATTCCCGGCATGCCTGACTCGATGACCATTCAGCCAACCTTATCGAAGCTGGAGGGTGAATATATTGTTACTGTTGTTATCAAAAGTAAAGCCCGGGCCGGAACGGTTTTGAAAAAATCTCCATGGCTGGTGGGTCTTTCTTCAGAGATGCATTCCGTTGCCAACACCGTATTGCCGCCGGGTTATGGCTTTAGCATCATTAACGAAGAAGGAGATATCATGTTTGATTCAAAGCCGGGCAGACCTCTTCTTTCTAATTTACTAAAGGAAACAAACGATCCGACAGGTATTCAACAAACCGTGTTTTATCGTAGCAAAAGATTTTTTGATCAGATCATGTTGCGGAGTAAAACAATAACTCTTTTATCGCAACCCATTGACGGAACCCCTTATCAATTACTTGTTTATTATAATTTATTTCGTTCAGACGGATTTGAAGAGCACCTGGTAGGTCTGTCAGCATTATTGGTTGGCACTGTGATCGTATTTTTAATTTGTTCTGCATTTGCCAATCAGATATCAAAAACAAAAGGAAAAAGTTTGGAGAACCGCTCCCATCATTTTGAATGGCTTTTCCCGTCAACACGTCCGTTAAAACAAGAATATTACCGGCATCTGAAATCATGGATGCTGGTACTGCTCGCGGTTTTTGTGTTGGTATGGGCATTTGTTGAAACAATCATACCGCGCTCCGAATTTTCGCTCATCTTCATCTCGCTTTTATTTCCATTTTATATTGCGCTGTTTTATTATGAACTCAGAGATCAGTACTACCAGGCACCACCCGCTACCCTGCTGCGGGGAATTCTTTTACTGATCATTTTATCGATCAACTGTTTTACTGCGATGGGAGATGTAAACAAAAATATTTCCTGGTCTGTACTGATTGCCCAACTTCTCTGGGCAGTAGTCATCTTTATTTCAGTACGTCGCTTCAGAAAATATCAGCAAGACAATCCCAGGAATGATGTCTCTTCATTTGAAATGAGATTTCTAAAGCCCTATATATGGGCCATACTGACAGGAGTGATTTTGATTACCATCGTTCCAGCGT
The DNA here is from genome assembly GCA_035483495.1 of Puia sp. GTDB lineage: Bacteria > Bacteroidota > Bacteroidia > Chitinophagales > Chitinophagaceae > Puia. The sequence continues at coordinate 11,983 of DATHPV010000330.1, read as the reverse complement.
CTACGATTTTCTGGTTGTTATATCGCCAGGAAACGAGTCTTGATTTCAACAGCGATCAGCTGACATTTGCCAGGCAGATTGATGAAAGAAGGGATGACATCAATCAGAGACTAAGCGATTATACTTTTAATCCGCTGGAACCAGGTGTAAATTCATTTGTGTACGATCTGAAATTCAATCACGGAATTTATAATGTTGCAGGGTTTGTGAGAGGCGACGATTCAGGTGCATTGCCTGAAAACCTGCCTATACCAAGTCCCGAATACACGTCCTTACATCGTCATTTTTTCCCGGAAGACAGTCTTATTCTGGCGTGGACCGGCCCTTTAACAAATGCCGCTGATGGCAGCTGGTATTTCGCGAAAGACAGCTCGGGAAATCCTTTCGACCCCGAACTCATTTATCTCAACAGTCACGATGCCATCAATAAAAATCCTTTCCGGCTGACGGCAGACTCCGCCGGAGCCTGGAATACCACCCATTTGATGAGTCATTCATTTTCCGGTACCGGTAGTCTCTTTCAAATTCTGTTCTTGCTTATTTGTGCATTTGGAATTACGACTGCTTATTTCTTAACACACTCCCTCGTAAGACGTATATTTCTGGTGGACGTGAAAATCGCCATGGGCGACAAAAAAGATCCCGGAACTGATTATGCGACTATTTGGAAAGATTTATCAGGAAGACAGAAATATCTTTTGTTGAATTTTATCGAAGACGGATTTTCCAATTACAAAGCAGAAAATGATTTACGAATACTGTTGGATAAAGGGCTTTTATATTTTGAGGACCTGCATCTGAAAATCTGTACGCCAGCCTTTCAGAAATACATCCTTCAAATCAAAGATGATCCGGATATTACCTTATTCCAAACGACAACATTAAAAGATGACGGGTTGAAAAAATTCAAAGTTCCCCTGCTTCTCGTTCTGGCAGGAATAGGCCTATTTATCTTTTTCACACAAGATGCGATTTATCAAAAAATCACAGGTCTTCTGGCTTCGCTCAGTTCCATATTGCCTTTACTTACCAATATGTTTAATAAGAGTGATGGTAATTCGGGAAGTTGATGGTATTACCAGGAGGTCTCTCGCTAACTGCGATTGATATTTTATAAAATAATTTCACCTGTTAATAACGCATTGGCGAGTTGGATCTGATAGCCACCTATGCAAACGATCTCGTATTGAGGAACATTATTACCGTCCACCCGCTTTGTAATATTCTGCACTTCCATCATTAGTGATTTTGTGGATCCTTTTAGTCTGACTTCATAAACCTGCGACGAGATGGTAGTGAATCTGGCGATATATTGGAAATCTCCATTTGGAAGCGATCCTTTCCCTATGGTGACTTTCGAAGTGTCACTCAATATTATCCCGTTAGATAAAATAACAGCTAATGATTTTTCATCAGCATAATGTGGGTACTCTCTGGACGGCACTCTTACAGTCGTATCTTTTATGATCGTTACTTTCCCCGGGGACTGGCACATACCAACACTGTACAATACGGGAAAAACGACCGTTAATAAAACTTTCATCATTCAATAAGACTTAAATCCTGAGGAAAGTTAAGTATTTGCAATTAACCTGAAATTAATTGATACTTTTTTCCCGGATGTATATAAGGGTCAAAATTATGATGCAGGTATAATCCCACCAGAAATACACCCGCTGCGATCCCTAGTCCTGCCAAGTTTTCTTTCGCAAATGGAGATGAATTGGTGACAAGATCATTTACGATACTTATACCGGCGTAACCAGCGCCAGCGACCATGAAAATGAAACCATTTCTCACCCAGGCAAACTTTTCATGACCCAATATTATATGGACTTCGTCATTTTCATATACGATCAGTTCATTTTTTGTCGGGAGCGCATATACATCCTTTATCTCAAATGAATAACCGCCATAATGCAGTGTATCTGTTCCCATAGCATTGTAGCGAATGATTTCCTTAGTGAGGTAGAAGGAGTCTCTTGTAATCTTGGTGAGTATTCCCGTGATCCATTGTCCGTCTTTTTGCTGAAAAGTGAAATGAGAATCCTTCCAGTAAAATTGAAGGCTTTTATTTTTCTTTCTTAATACAAGATAATGCTGCTGTGAGTATGCAAAAAAACTACAAAAAAATAAAATAATAAGCAGTATTGTTTTTGGCATCGTCAAACAAAGGAAAGAAAATGCCCATATTAAAGAATTGTAAAATGTTAAACGTTTGATATAAACGTCTTCGGAATTTTGTAAAAAATGTCGAGACCTTTGCATGTACACAAAACGCCTGCCAATCCCAGGAACGTACGAAGCCAGTTCATCTGTTTCCATCCGGATAGAGCAATTTCTATTTGTGAAGTATTTTCGACAGGCGAAGTAAAGATTATCATATCACGGGGCACGAAATAAATAAAGGTCAGGGAAGCAATAATTGCATAGAGTAAAAATGCGACCGAGAAATAAACGCGCATAGAAACCGATTCTTTCCAAAATAAAATGATGGTCAGCAAAATAAGAATCTGATTAACCGGAGCCACAATCGCAAAGAATCTCCTGGGATCCACCTGTCTGTAGTAATCTCGCGCAGTTAAAATGGAGGATGGAATATTCGATCCCCAGCTATTGGCATCTACCAGCAGGTTGTAAATTGTAATCACCACAAGTCCTGACGCAGAGATGATGGATAAAAACAGTATTAGTTTTTTCATAAATTCTCAATGTCAAGATAAAAAACGGGTAGCAGTTGTCTCGATCTTTTTCTTCAGCGTAATTTTTGTGATTTCCGGCCATATGCCAAGTCGTCCTGAAAAAGCCAGAAAACCAAAGCCACGATTCACATACAGGAAGCGGTCTTTTTCGTTGGTTAGCCCGGCCCAGTCAAGATACCGGTACTGCACCGGACTCCATCGTAATTTGTCGGTTTCAATGCCAAACTGCGCGCCATGTGTATGACCCGACAAGGTGAGGTGAATGGTGGCGGGGTGATACCGAATTTTTTCTTCCCAATGAGTGGGGTCGTGCGACAACAATATCTTAAATGCATTATTATCCACGCCTTCCAACGCCTTATTGATATCTCCCAGCTGTATAAATCCACGTCCCCAGTTTTCGACACCAATCAGCGCCAGTTGATCTGAGCCCTTTCTGATGACCGTATTTTCGTTTAGCATTAACCGGTAGCCCAAGGCCTTATGATGATCTTTGAGTTTTTGCAGGTTCGCCGCCTTTTGTTCCGGATTGTCCCAGTGGGCATAGTCGCCATAGTCGTGATTACCGAGTATGGAAAATTGCCCGTAAGGGGCTTTCAGCTGACTGAACAAAGAAAGATAAGGTTCTACCTCCCACGCCATATTATTTACCATATCACCTGTAAAGACGAACAAATCACTTTGCAGTGCCTTTGCCATGTCAATGCCACGTGTTACAGCTGACATATTATCAAAACTACCTGAATGAAAATCCGACAACTGTGTGATGGTAAATCCGTCAAAAGAAATCGGAAGATCATCAAAATACAAAGTGATTTCATGCAAACGATAGTCATACTTGCCTTTGAACATGGCATAAAAAAAACCAGTAAAGGGCAGAGCAGCCAGCAGTATCCCTGCTTCGACGATGAACCGGCGACGCGAAGGAAAAAATGGTTCGCTTTGTACTGGTTTCCCTTTGAACAACCTGCGGAGTAAACCCCAGAAAAAGCGGACGGTGTCACCCAGTAACAAGACAATAATGAAAATGATTTTGGTAATTAAAAAAGTCAGAAACAGCGTCAGCACCCATTCCTGAAAGCGCGTGAGGTAATTGTGGGTGGTGACGGTGATACCGATGAGGAACAGCAGCGTTACACCGACAAATGCTGCCAGGTAGCTGCGCAGTGCAATCTTCCGGCGACGTGAGGATTTCCATCCCCTGACCCATGTTTTTACACCATTATATGCATATATATCGAGCAATAAACTTACCGCTCCTATCAGTAAAAGCACCCGCATAAAACCACCGTAGTGCATATATATGTTTTCCCATGTAATTTAATGAAGCTTTGTCAACTCAGTGAAGACAAATAGGTTTTTAACGATGCAGTTCATAGAGGTTCTTTTGATATATTTGGCAATAACTAAATGGATTTATGAAAACAGTATTTGCATCGGTGATTTCATTATTTGTATCAATAAGTATTTGCGCCCAGCCGTATCCGGATAGTCAGAAGGATGGAAAATATTTTTTGGTGAACGGTGCGAAACTATGGGTTGTGGAAGTTGGAACAGGAGATCCACTGTTTATCATTCCTGGTGGCCCGGGCGGAGCTCATATTTCGTACCGCGCTTTTGACGGGATATCTTCAACAAATAAAATTGTCTATTTCGATGCATTCGGCAGGGGAAAATCAGATACGGCAAAAGATGTAAAGGAATATTCACTGAACCGCGATATCGAAGATCTCGAAGGACTTCGTCTGGCTCTGCACTATGATAAAATCAATGTGCTCGGTCATTCCTATGGAGGATTGGTCGCCCAGGGTTATGCTTTGAAATATCCCCAGCATGTAAAACACCTGGTTCTTGCAAATACTTTTCACAGTTATATCATGTGGCAGGAAAACGACGATAACAGCAATCATGAAATTAAAACCAACTATCCGGAGGTCTGGGACACGCTTATGAGTATACGCGAAAAAGGAGCCGTTTCCAGTGACCCCGTACATCAGGAAATTTATGGCCGAGTTCCATATGGTTTTTTATATGCTTATAACCCGGATAATTTCAGAAGAAAGAAAGGTATCACCGATACGGCAAAAAATACTCCTGTAAGAACTCCCTATCCGAATCCAAACAATACAAAATTATATTATCAGATGGTAGGTAAGGACGGAGACTTCATCGTTGGCAGTGATATTGGAAATTTCGATTACCGTACGCAACTTAAGAACCTTAGTATGCCGGTACTTATCTACGGCGGCCGTTTCGACCGTGTTGCTGTTCCGGAAATGATGATCAAGTTTAAGGAATATTGCCCGCAGGCAAAATTTGTGATGTTCGAATATTCGGGCCATAACCCTCAGGTGGAAGAACCGGATGTTCTATTTCCGTTGTTAAACAATTTTCTTCATAGTTGAAAAAGTGAGGGACGTCTTTTATGGATTGTTCAGCTTTTTCATCAGTTCGGCCGACGTCTGCAGCATCAATGGTTTTTGATCCGGATTTTTGAAATTGAGATCGATCTGATAAGGTTCGTGTTGCAGGATGTATTCATCGAGGAAATCGAGGATAACGGGTAGTTTGTCGATCATTGGCAGCACAGCTATTTCATGACCCATCCCCTCTTCGCTGAACAAATAATAGGGAATATTATGTTCCTTTAAATATTTCGCGATCCATTCGGATCCGTAAAATCCTTTGTTGAAAAATTTTATCTTCTTATAAGGAACGATTTTGTCCTCCGTTCCATGGAACATCAGTCTGGGTGCCGGAGGATTTTTGAAACTGAGTTTTCCTTTTAAACTCAGAATGGCCCCGGAAAAAGTTATCAGTCCTGCGTATTGAAATCCAGAAGGCAATATGCCCGATTCTGCATATTCATTTTTACGTTCGAACTCGGCCGTGAGCGTTGTGATGGCTCCTGAGCTAGATCCGGAAAGAATAATCCTCGACGTATCTATACCCAGGCTATCCGCGTGTTTTATGACCCAGTTCGTTGCATCGTACAAATCGGCCACTGCCATATCCAGGGCGTTTTTGAGTGGTTTGATATTAAATTTCGAAACATGCTGAACACCCCTAAGCCCAAGCCGGTAGGAAATAGAAATGACCACATTATTATTTGCTGTCAGCGTGTTGAAGTAAGCATTATAAATCGTGTCGTCTCTCCTGCCTATGACAAATGCGCCGCCGAATACGAAGATAATGGCCGGTTTCTTTACTGACAGATCTGCGTCTTTCATTCTATAAACGTCCAGTGCGAGAGAACTGTCGCTTTTAACGGCATATACAAAAGTTTGTTTGAGAATAGCGGGGTTAATCGGCACACGTTGGGATAAACCAACACTCACTATCAGAATGGGAAAAATGGCTAAGTATTTTTTCATAAGTGGTTTTGAATGTCAGCGCTTTATCATTTTGTCCTTGACAATATCGTTGATTACTTTTTCCCGGAGGTTCTGACTGATCGCAATTTTTGCATTACCAATATTTAAAATATTGCCTTCAATACTTTTTATTTTACTGAGGTTCACTATAAAAGATTTGTGCACTTTGATAAATATTTCGGCTGGCAACTGTTCTTCCAGACCTTTGATTGTAATATACACCATCATTTTTTTGGAATTCGTGTAGAGCATCACATAATTCATCATCGCTTCGGCGTACAACAGGTCGTCGTAAAACACCTTCTCTATCTGGTTTTCAGATTTAATAAAAAAATGATTGCTGGGGTTGTTAACCGGTGAAGGCATCGTTTTTTTCTCTGCTTCCAGTTCTTTCACTTTATTGCATGCTTTCAAAAAGCGTTCCAGGGAAATTGGTTTTACCAGGTAATCCAACACGTCCAACCCGAATGCGTCAACGGCATACATCGGGTCGGCGGTAGTTATGATGATGTGCGCATCTAAATTTGTAGTCTTCAGGAAATCGATCCCATTTATTTTAGGCATGTTAATGTCCAAAAATATAATGTCAATGTCATACATATTCAGCAAGGCCACAGCCCTCAGGGGATTTTCCGCCTGACCCTTCAATTCCAGAAAATCTATCTCTTCAATAAATTCCTGTAGTACTTTACGTGCAATTGGTTCATCATCAACGATGATACATGTCAGTTTCATGTCAGGTTTATATTTAAATCTGTTTCGTAGTAATCTCCATCCGGCCTGGTAGCCAGTTCATATTTCCCCGCATATAATAATTCCAGTCTTCGTTTTAAATTACTAATGCCGATGCCCTTTGAATCCTTTACACGACCGGGCTGTGGTAAATCTTTTGTGTTTTTAAAGGAACTGTATAAATAATTCCCTTCCGTACTTATTTTAATACATATTTTATTCTCTTTTTCTGAATAATTGCTAACGAACTTAAATGCATTTTCAATCAAAACGACTAATAAAAGTGGAGCAATTTTCAATCCCTTATTTATATCTCCGATTTGAACATTTACGATTAATTTTTCATCCTTTCTTAGTTTTTGAAAAGCAATATAATTTTTTATATACTCCATTTCTTCGTCCAGATTTACCTTCTCTGCACCACAGTCGTACAGCTGATATCTAAGCAGTTCAGAAAACTGCAACAAGATGTTTCGGGCCATCTGGTTGCTTTTATCGATATGACCATATATGGTGTTCAGCGAGTTGAAAAGTGCATGGGGATTGATCTGTGCTTTCAGATAATCTAATTCGCTTTTTACTCTTTCCTTTTCCAATAATTCCAACTGCTGATGGGTCTGTATCCTGTCCGACAGCATTTTACCGATGGTAATCAGCAATACCCAGAGTGAAATATTAATTACGGAATTCAGGTATACTGTTTTAAAGTCAGCGATTGAGGTTGTATGAAAATAAAATCTGTTCATTTGTACGGCGATCAAGGCCCTGAGCCAGGCTGAAAGCGCTATGAGCAGAATGGTTGTTAAAATAAAAAGCGCATATTTTCTCCTAATCAACAACTTTGGTATGATCAGATTATTGACTATATAATAATCGGCAGTTATAAAAATCAGGTAGCAAAACTCTACGGTCATCGTCCGGGTGATTGTAAACGAATAAGTGCGGAAAACAGCCACCCATAACCCGTAAATGAATGCCCAAAACAGAGAATGATATAGGAAGGTCCTGCCTTTCAACTATAATATTTTAATAAAGGTAGCAACATCAAAGAGCTTGTCAGATTTTTTACACCAATGCCTTAAAATCCTTGATGATCGTACTTAATCAAGAAATTTGGCTGTATCCTGTAATTTCTTTCATCTGAAAAAAAGAAGGGCGGAAGTTTGAGCCCTAATCAATAAAATAAAAAAATGAAAAACATTAAACATTGGTTCTTTTACCCGCCTGTAACCGGTCAATCATCTATTATAATCATCCGACTGATGGCCGGGATGGTCTTTTTCTGGGAAGGGATTTTGAAATTTGTGTATCCAAATCAAGGTGTCGGAAGATTTACAAAACTGGGTTTTCCTTTTCCGGAAACGACGGCACACTTCGTAGCAACCGTTGAGATCATTGGCGGCCTGCTGTTGATCTTTGGACTGCTCACGAGGATCACAGCTTTTTATTTTATCATACAAATGTTGGTCGCTGTGCTGAGTACGAAGATCGATCTGTATTTTGGGAGAAGCCCACTACCCATGCCACCCGCTCCGCCAAAAACGGGCTTCTGGGCCGTTTTACACGAGATACGTTCTGACTATGCGCAGATCCTCAGTTGTCTTTTTCTATTGATCGAAGGTCCGGGCAGAAGATCACTGGATTTTATCGTTTCCACTTCTAAGAAATTATACCGGATAAGCGAGAAATCGTAACCTTCATTTTGAATTTTAAACGCTGCCTCCTATATCTTACATTAGAGTATTGTTCTAATTTTAAATTAACAAGATGGAAGTTCATAAGATTGTTGAATTTATATACCGGGGCCGTACCGACTATATTTTTGAACTGTTGAAAATTTCCAGTTGGAAAGATTTACTTCATCAGGGACAGATCAAACCATTGCAATGGCCGCTTTACTATGGAGACGCGACCGGTTTGAAAGCTGCGGGTTCCATTTTGACATTGCTGTGCTACGATCATTTTCAGATGGGGAAATAAATAAATTCAGGAATATAAGTGATCATGGGCAGGGCTGGGGCAATAGCATGATTTGGAAATTATTCGGTGATTACTTAACGGAATAGTGCAATATGAAAATTAAAGACGCAGTGTCGCTGATCAATTCCGATGAAATCCTTAGAACACATGCACAAACCTGGGCAGATCTTGGTTGTGGTACGGGATTGTTTACCACAGCGCTCAGTGAAATTCTCCCGGAAGAAAGCAACATATATGCAGTAGATAAAAATATAAACGGCCTGCAAATAGAGTCTTTTCAGAATAAGACAACAATCGCCATTGTAAAAGGAAATTTTGAAAAAGATGAATTAAACCTGAAGCCCCTGGATGGCGTGTTGATGGCGAATTCCCTTCATTTTGTAAAGGATAAAAGTTCGTTTATTGTCAAAAGCAGAACATGGTTCCGGGATACCCCTTTGTTTTTGCTTGTCGAATATGATACGGACAAATCCAATTTCTGGGTTCCTTATCCCATTTCGTTTTCGGAATTGCAAAGGCTTTTCAACAGTCTTGGATTTGCTTCTGTTGTGAAAATAAATGAAAAGCCTTCCCGGTATCACCGCTCAAATATTTATTCAGCATTGGTTCATTAAATTAATTTTTGGTAACTCATAAGTTACCTATATATTTGGGTAACTTTATATTTACCTATTATGAGCGACGCCATAAAACTTGCAACCGCCACTTACTCTGTATCCATTGAACTGGCAAAATCTCCAAATGAGGTTTTTAATCATCTTATTAATCTCAAACGATGGTGGCCGGAAGATTTTGAAGGAGAAAACATCAAACTTAACAGTGAATTTACATTTGGCACTGGAGATTCTCACCATTCAAAAAATAAAGTGGTGGAATTTATCCCCGATAAAAAACTGGTCTGGCTTACTACTGAAAGTTTACGTAAAACAGACAATTTTGACTGGACAGGAACAAAAATGATTTTTGAGTTAACTCCTGAAAACGGTAAAACCATATTAAAATTTACTTATGATGGTGTAATCCCAGAGAATGAATATGAAAGACTGGTTCAGATCTGTGACATGACCATTAAAGAACTCTTTTATAAGTTTATAGAAAATTACACCGCAACAATAGAAGTTACAAAATCACCATTGGAAGTCTTCAACCGTATTACTGACGTATCAAAATGGTGGGGAGGCAAAGATTTTGAGGGCGAAAGCGCCATTCTAAATGACGAATTTATCATTCATCATCCTGGTGCCCATTATTCCAAACAGAAATTGGTTGAAGTAATTCCAGGTAAAAAGATCGTATGGCTGGTTACTGAGAGCACACTGAATTGGCTTGAAAATGATAAATATGAATGGGAAAACACAAAGATGATATTTGAAATTGTCGCAAATGGTGATAAAACCATTCTTCATTTTACACACGATGGACTTGTACCTGAAATGGAAAGCCACACAAAGTGTGAACAGGGCTGGAATATGGTTATTAAAGACTGGTTATTCAACTTTATCACTTCCGGTGAGATAAAAATAGTCCCATATCAAAATAAAACGAAAAGCTTCAACCGCAATATCACCGTAAAAATTAGTGCAGGTGAAGCGATAAAAAAAATCAGCAAAGTGCCTGAATGGTGGGGAGTAACTTTTAGTGGAAATTCCGAAAAACAGAATGACAGGTTCGTGGTGAAGATGGGAGGCGATTCATTTTTCAACTTTACCGTTGCTGAATTAATCCCTGACAAAAAAGTGATTTGGGAAGTTACCGATTGCTATATGCCCTGGTATCCTGACAAAAAAGAATGGCAAAACACAAAACTGATTTTTGAGTTTACCGAAAAAAACAAGGTAACCAATTTAAATTTTACGCATGAAGGCCTGACACCTGATATTGACTGTTACAAAGCCTGCGAATCGGGTTGGACGCATTGGATCACAAGAAGTTTGTACTCCTATTTTATGACGGGCAAGGGGGATTTTGAACAGCGTTGATTCATACATTTCGTTGTACAATTTGGTACTTTTGGCTGGAAGTGAATGCCGGTGCAGAATTATTTTCATTAGTGAACACCGATGTAATGAAACCGAACAGTTTTAAAATCCAACAGTAAGTATAAGTACCTGATTGATACACTTGTATCATTTGGTACTTTATTGGAAGAATGATGGGAATTATATATTCATTCCATGCTAAAGAACTATTTCAAAACGGCGATTCGCGGTCTTCGGAACAACAGAACTTATTCGTTTATAAACATTGTCGGACTGGCCGTAAGTCTGGCAGTTAGTATGCTACTTGTACTTTGGGTCAAAGACGAGCTTAGTTATGACCTATTTCATGTAAATGCAGCTAACCTCTATAAGCTGGCACCTAAATTCAGTGACCAAAATATTTGGTACAGTACACCTGCGCCTATTGCTGTATATGCAAAAAAAGAAGTACCTGAAGTGCAGGATGCATGCCGTATACAAGAATGGGGGAATGTTTCCATTTTTGAATACAAGGACAAAAAATTTACAGAACAACATAACTGCCTGGCCGACGCTTCTTTTTTCAGTATATTTAGTTTTCCACTGATCAAAGGCAATCCCAAACAACCTTTCACGGATGCTCATTCTATTGTATTGTCAGAAACAACAGCGAAAACATTTTTTGGTGACGAGGACCCGATAGGTAAAGTTTTAAAAGGTGACGATAAAAAAATATATCGTGTAACCGGTGTGATGAAGGATATGCCGGACAATTCATCCATACATTATAATATCGTTTTTAATTTTCAGCAGCTGGAACAGGAATATGATACCAGTAATTATTTTAAATCGCTCAACACGAATTGGGACCAGTATAGTTACAGTAGTTATGTATTGCTGAAGCCCAATGCCAGTCCTGCTTTGGCTGCACAAAAAATGAGTGCGATACACCGTCACAATTACAATATATCTGCCAACGCACATCTTGTTTACCTTCTTGACCCGATAAGTAAATTACACCTGTATTCCCTGGACGGAAAAGAACAGGGTATGATGGTCGTGAAGATATTTTTTTTAGTAGCCATCATTGTGTTGCTGATAGCCTGTATAAATTATGTAAATCTGATTACTGCCCGAGCCACGAAACGCGGAAAGGAAATCAGTCTGCGTAAAATTGTAGGCGCGGGTAAGCCTGAATTATTTATGCAGTTTTTAAGTGAATCACTGCTCACCTTTT
>DATHPV010000329.1:0-3991 GCA_035483495.1 Puia sp. | reverse complement strand
AGGAACCAATAATACGGCTTTTGGAGTATTTGCCCTTGCTAACCACAACACCGGAGGCGGTAATACCGCCATTGGTGATGGTGCTCTTATTAGTAATACCAGCGGAGATTATAACACAATTATCGGGAATGCAACATTCTTTACAAATCAAACAGGTAGCTTTCTCACAGCACTTGGCAGTGGTACTGATGTAAATCAGGATGGTTACACTAATTCCACAGCAATAGGCAAAACTGCTATTATCGATGCATCCAATGAAATAATGTTGGGAAATTCAGAAATAACAACGATAAAAGCTGCAGTTACTGGAATTACTGCCCTGTCCGATGGCCGGTTTAAGAAGAATATCAAGGAAAATGTTCCGGGACTGGAATTCATCAGGCTTCTCAAACCAGTTACCTACAATTACAATATTAAAGGGCTTAAAACATATGGAGCGCCGGATAAGTCTAACGTACAAGGATCAAAATTAATTATACCATTGCAACCATCTAAATCAGAAGATGCAGCTATCGCTCTTAAAGAAAAGATATTCTATACCGGACTTGTAGCTCAGGATGTGGAAACAGCAGCAAAAAAAGCAGGTTATGATTTCAGCGGTTTGTATAAACCACAAAACGGTAAGGATACATACGGACTGAACTACACAGAATTTGTAGTGCCTTTGATAAAAGCAACCCAGCAACTTGCCAATTTGAACGACAGTCTCCAGACTCAGATTAATAGTCTTCAAAATCAGCTAAATGAAATCAGGGCGCAGTTGACCAGCCTGAGTTCATCGGGTAATATCAATAAAGAAAGTATATCCGCAAACAGTGTAATTTTAAGCAGTGCCCATATAGATCAGAATGTTCCCAATCCGTTTAATCAGTCCACAATAATTAATTATTATATTCCGCAATCTTCAGGCAATGCAACAGTAATGGTTTCCGATATCAATGGCAGGAATATTAAAACTGTTCCAATCAGTGCAATGGGCAACGGACAAATTTCAATTCAGACCTCTCAATTAGTTTCGGGAACATATATCTATTCCCTATATATTGATGGAAATTTAATTGACAGCAAGAAGATGGTGTTGGCGAAATAGTAACAGACGCTATTATTTAGGTGAATAGTAAAACGTAAATTCTACATAAGTAACCTTCGAAGTGTCTACTTTGAACTGGTCATGGAGCCCCTTTAACATAGCACTAATCCCCGAATTAGCTTCTTCAGTCGAATCCACTTGCGGATGAACCTGAAATCTCAATGTGGACAATACCAGTGATGTCGGAGACACAGTCTCATTAAAATGAAAGAGCGATGTATCTGGTGGGTATATAAGCGCAATTTGCGTGTTTCCTGTCCACTTGTAAAGCCCGTCATCGCCATCGGTCTCAGTGAATGTAAGAGTTGGACTGAATGTAAATGTCGACCAGGGTAGTGTGTTTAAGTTTGTATTTGTGATAAAAGTGCCTGCACTGCTGATTATTGCATTTGAATCCATCTTCCAGGTATATTTTGAAAGCAGGCAGGTATCACCACACGGCGGCGAAGTATTAGAATGACTCTTGCTGCATCCAATCGTACAAAGGCAGATGATAAACAGTATAACCGGCAATGAATGCCAGGTTCCAAACTTGTTTGATCGGTGTTTTGTCATAATGTAAATTTTAGCAATTAAATTAATAACAGAATTATTCCTTCGTATTCTTTGTCTTTCGAACGGCCCTCATCAATTCTAAAGTATTTCCGATCGCTGTTCGAAGCATATACCTTTTTCAGCATACCTTATCGGTGACAGACCGAACGTAGGGGAACCTTACAGTTTAATCAAATTTTATTTACTCTTTCTGAAACAAATCTAGAATAACATACGTGCCTTGGGGAGTCATATTGAGTGACTTGTGGATTATAGCAGTATCCAACAAAAATTGACATGTATTTCACATGAGTATAATAATAATTCTCCGGATTCCCAGTATGCAGCTTATGACATTTCAGATTATTCAATAAAATTTGTCACCAATTCCTCTTAAACCCACTGGAATCGTAGGATGGCATTTTCTGTATCGGGGAAATTAACCATTCTCATCATTGCAAAACTGACATCCACCCGTCTTCTTCTGCCAACCGCCCATAAAAACCACTTACTGCTCAACCCTACTGCTCAATCGGACAGTTGTCAATTAGATTTGGTATAGTTTACCGGGGAGTGTTGAAAGAAGCTGGAAGGTAATCTCTTAAAGGGTTTTATCTTCCAGGATAAGAGGCGACTGACGCTGTATTCTTTAGCAGATGAAGTTGTTATAAATAAATTAGGGAAGATGTATAAATTTATCTCCATTTGCAAGTAATGAATCGTTTGATGATAAATATTATCCTTATTGTTTTCCTTTTTGTTTTTTCTCTTACTGCTGTTTCACAGGAATATAATATGGATAGCTTAAGTAATGCAATTGTACAGGCAAACAACGATTCTGACAGGATCCATATGTTTGGAGATTTAATCAATTCAACAGTATGGAACAATCCGGTTTGGTCTATGGAATATTCCCGAAATATTTTTCTGACTGTAAAAAAACACCGCTTATCGAAGTCGTTCGAAGCGGTTGTATCAAATTCTTATGGGTATGCATTGGGAATGATGGGTAATTACCCGGAGGCTATAAAATATCTTCTTATTTCAACGGAACACATTAATGAAATTGACGGGAAATTACTTGTCAATAATGTTTATGCCAGCATAGTGGAAATTTACCGTGATGACGGCGATTTTAAAAGTGCCGGCTTATGGCTAAACAAATGGTGGGATTATCTTAATACTGAAAATTTAGATAATGGCAATAGACAAATGACTAAAGATGATCAAGAAAATCTTCGGGGTTACCTGATTAAGAAAGCACAGCTTGAAGAAAAATCCAATCATCTGGACTCTGCACTTCATTCGGTAAAGATGGCCATCGATTTAGCTGAAAAATATCAATTGGAGCCCTATGCGGTTACACTTTTAATTCTGGCTGACATCTACCGGAAAAAAGATGAATATTCAACATCCATAGCATTTTACAAAAAAGCAGAATCAGAGGATATAAAATACAATATCATAAAGGACCAGATGGACGTTTATAGCGGAATTGCTTAAATATTTATGGATTTAGGCAAATCGGATTCCTGTGCTTATTATGCGAAGAAAACGATTCAATTAAGCAAATCAAATTCTTATCCACTCGCAAGAATGGATGCTTACAATATTTTGTCTAAACTTTATAAATCTCAAAAGATGATGGACAGTGCTGTTAAATACCTGGAATTGACCAGTGCAACAAAAGACAGCTTGTTCAATCAGACCAAGGAAAGAGCTGTACAAAGTCTATCGTTTGACCAAAAACTTGAAGAACAGGAAAAGCAGCAAACTGCAGAACAACGTAAACAAGAATTGAAAGCCGAAGATGAAAGATACTTAAACCGCATCAGGTTTTACGGGATAGTAGCTGCCTTGATTGTATTTTCAGTTGTAGGATTTATTCTCTACCGCAATAACAGACAAAAGCAATTCGCTGATCTCCGGCACAAAACGACTGAATTGGAAATGCAGGCACTTCGTGCACAGATGAATCCGCATTTTATATTTAATTCTCTTAACTCGATTAATCGGTTCATTCTGCAGAATAACCGTCTACAGGCTTCTGAATATCTCACTAAATTTTCCAGATTGGTACGACTGATCCTGCAGAATTCACAGGCTGCTATGATCACGCTCGAAAGTGAGCTCGAATCTGTGAAATTATATCTCATCCTGGAGGCCCTTCGTTTCGACTATCATTTTGAATACAAAATATCAGTTTATCCCGATCTGGATATTTCAGCATTGAAAGTTCCTCCGCTGATCATTCAACCGTACGTGGAGAATGCAGTCTGGCACGGATTGATGCATAAGGAAGAGAAGGGAAAGCTTGATATCGAGCTGTCGCAGGAAAACGATTATTTGTATTTTAAAATAACCGAT
>DATHPV010000328.1:0-3298 GCA_035483495.1 Puia sp. | reverse complement strand
AGTGCAAATTCTTTCGCCTGCCCGTAAATGACTGTACTATCCTCAGTTATTCCCCGGCTCAGGGCGTTAAGAGATGATAAAAATGAAAAATCTTCATGGGTAGCTTTGGGAAAATGAATGTAGAATTTATTCAGATTTATCGCCGGTATAATATCGAATATCGAATCAACCTGCCGGTCAATTTGTTTGTTTCCGCTTTCCATATATGCGTATGGGACGTTTATCTTATTTGTTTTGAAATAGGACGAATTTCTCAAATCGTTAAAGTCACTATCTTCTTCCCTGGAATCTCCATAATAATGGATTTCTGATCCGTCCATTGATAACATCGTTTTAATATCTGTAGTCTTCATAGTCAGAAGCAGTGCTGCCAACCCTCCCCAACTATATCCCATTATTCCAATTTTCTCCGAATCAACAAGAGGATTGTTTTTTAGATAGTGTATAGCAAAATATCCGTCGTTAACCTGTTCCATGAGATCGTCAGTTTTCGTGGTCATATTGCCGGGATATCGACCTACAGAAGTAATACAGACTACAACATATCCGTGTGACGCCAGAAATTCAAACAACCCGATATTTTCATAACTGATGCCATTATAAGATGACATATATAAAACCAAAGGAAAAGATTGTTGAACAGCTTCAGCATTCAGGTAGCTGGAAGTCTTCAACTGAACAATTGCTGAGTCAGAGACTTTTAAATTTAGACTGATATAGTGTACCAGATTAGTAGTAAGGCTTTTATAAACCGTATCATTTTGAAATCTGTTAGATCTTTGTTCTAACAATTTTAGGAAATCCCCATATGACATGGGAATTTTTGGATTTGAGCCGGATGCCGGATACCAGATATCTAATTCAACGGGTCGTAAATAAAATTTGTCTGACACGGAAGCGCCCGGTTTATAAGTACGTGTTGAATCAATAGCAAATACTGATCGATAACCGGCTTTAAATAAGAGAACACCTTCTTTCTTTTCAGCAATCTGGGCAATCACTTGTAACCCTGAAAGAAGAAGAAGCAAAACAAGCAGTTGATTTTTCAAATTTTCAATTTCAACAATTAATGTATTGTTATTTTAGTTTCGGGGAAGTATGTTTATTTTATTTTAACCTAAGGTTATGAATTAACTTTGTTGTCGGAGTTAAAACAGAAGAATCTATGGAAACCAGGTTAGCGCAAGCTGAAAAAGCAATACTTTTTAGAAATCAGCATCGTTCTGGCAAAATATTAATATTACCTAATATATGGGATCAGTTGGGTGCAAAAATATTGGAAAAAGCAGGTTACCCTTCAATAGCTACTGCGAGTGTCGCAACAGCTCTTACCAATGGTTACAGGGATGGAGAAAAAATTCCTTTCATACGACTTTTGAAAACCGTTGCCAGGATTACATCGGCAGTTTCTCTGCCTGTGACTGTTGATATAGAACGTGGCTTTGCAGATTCTCTTTTTCTATTGAAAGAAAATATTCGTCTCTTAATTGAAAACGGTGCAGTCGGAATCAATATTGAAGATTCACATGCCGATCATAAGGGATTGTTTAAAATAGAAGAACAGTGTCGGAAAATTGAGGCGATCAGGGAAGTTGGAATTCAATGTGGTGTGTCAATAGTAATTAATGCGCGAACGGATGTTTTTCTGTTGAAGACAGAGAATGATGCCTTTAGCCAGGCTGTTGAAAGAGGCCTGGCATATAAAACTGCAGGAGCCGATTGTTTTTATCCTATTGTTATGAATGATTACGAAGAAATATCCACTCTTATAAACGAAGTGGCAATGCCAGTAAACGTACTGCTTTCAAAATCAACTGCCGATTTGAACAAGCTCAATGAAATCGGTGTAGCACGGGTCAGCCTCGGTCCCGGTTTGCTGAATCATGCATTATCTACAATGAATCAAATTGCGGAAGAACTTCTTCACTATAACACCACGACTTTTTTGAACCATGGATTATTGTCCCGCGATTTCATGGATAGCCTTGTGTGAACAAATCACTAGTTTCGCTTCTATCTTTCAAATCGGTAGTAGTAGTACCTGAAAATGCAGATGGCTGAAAGAAAAAATAGTGCCATCAAAAATAATGTCATGCCTGCAAGAACTGCAATATATTCTGCGAAGAAGATGCAAAGAATAATCTTTAGATAATCAATCATCCGAAAGAATTTAACGAAAAGAAGACTGTTTAAAAAGAGCAGCATACTATAACTTACCAAAATAAATAATAAGGAATCCTTATAGTGTAAATACTGCGGGGTCAGGAAAATGATGGTGATGATTTCAGGAACCATTAATAAAAAAAAGAGGAAAGCATATTGTGCAAACCTGTTCAATAATAATAGAGGCATTGACCGGTAGAATCTCAGACGAGTTTCTTCCAGATTCCGTAACTGATGAATCAGAATTCCGTGTCCAAGTATACCCAGACTATAAAACAACAAGATCATTCTCAGATCATATGAAACTCCTGTTTGATTTACGACCATAAAATACAAAACAAGACAACTATATAATTTAATACCTGTAAACAGGAGTTTTTTATACTTAAGAATGTAGCGTACAAAAATACTCCAATAAGGAATCTTTTGTTTCTTCACCAGTAATTTGTCAGTAAATGAAAAAGCGGTCCTGCCCGGATTGTAGATTATAAAAAGATACCTTGCTGAACCGATCATACATAAGGAAGTAAGAAAAATAAAAACAAGAAGGCACTTCGTGTATTCGTGCATGTAACAACCCGCCACCAATATAATACACGCGTAAAGAACAAGAGGCAATAAAAGCAGAAACTGAATCCATGTCATCAGTTTATACAAATATTTCCGGTTCAGAAGTGAAAGTATATTCAGAAAGGAATAATCAGGTCTGCGTAAGATAGCGACAATGAACTGATCGGATTTTTTTGCATACAATAACCATAAAAGGAGAACCAGCAGAAAGAAAAATTGATTCTTCATCATGCCCTGTATCAGGGAAAAATGGTAGTCAGTAAATTTGGCACCGTCAATGACGCTTACAACTCCAAACATCAGCGTAAACAGGAAAACAAATAGTCCTGCGTGCTGGCGATAGAAGGGTTTAACGAATGATTTTATGAGTATTGTTCTGGAAATGCTCATGTGACAAATTGCAATGACTGATCTGAAATTACTATTTTGTTTATGGTAATAGAATATGTTTTAAAATGCTGATGTGAACTGAATATGAAACTTGTTTTAAATTCTTTGTGATAAGAGCTGATGAGATCCGGAAGGATTTGAACGGATTCTTCATCCAGCGTGGCCAACGGTTCGT
>DATHPV010000327.1:0-13724 GCA_035483495.1 Puia sp. | reverse complement strand
TTCACAATATATCTGAAAATATCCCAGTGTTTCTTCCATCAAATGCAGGTTTGTAATATTGTCGTCTACTACTAAAACTTTTTTAAGTAAAGGTTTTGGCTGAATCTGGATTTCAGGCTGATCATTCGCTATTTCGAGTGGCAGACAAAGAGAAAAAGAACTTCCTTTACCTGCTTCGCTTTCGACCGTTAGTTCGCCATGCATTAATTCTGCAAGACTCTTGGAAATTGCCAGTCCCAATCCCGTACCTCCATATTTCCGCGTAGTGGAATTGTCGGCCTGGGTAAAACTCTCAAATATTTTTTGCAATTTATCTTTCGGAATTCCTATGCCTGTGTCCTTGACCTGGATGATAAAATTTAGATATTTTTTACCATCATGTATAAAAGCATCCCCATGTTTTCGAATGGATACATAAATTTCACCTTCCTTCGTAAACTTGATTGCATTGCCCAGTAAATTCACAATCACCTGGCGGATACGAACAGGATCGCCGACCAGCTGTGACGGAATATCATGGTCTACTCTGTAAAGCATCTCAAGCTTTTTTTCAAATGCTTTAAGTGTTAGAATATCTATTGTTTCTTCCACGAGTTCGTCCAGTTTGAACAACGTATTATCGATTAGAAGTTTGCCTGCTTCGATCCTTGAGAAATCCAGGATATCGTTAATGATTTCTAATAAACCATAAGCTGATTTCTTTACGTTCTTCAGATAATCACGTTGAGTTTTCTGTAATTCTGTAGTAAGGACCAGATCTGTAAATCCAATAATCCCATTCATCGGTGTACGTAACTCATGACTCATATTGGCCAGGAACTCACTCTTTGTTCTGTTCGCAGTTTCCGCAAGGTCTCTTGCCTGTATTAGTTCATCCTCGATTTTTTTACGTTGAATTGCTGCACTCAGAGACGAGGCAAAGGATTGGAGTATTGAGAATTCTCCGTCTGTCCATTCTTTTTCCTTTGTGAATTCATCAAAACCCACAAATCCCCAAAAGAAATCATTCACAAAAATGGGAATGGACAATGTAGCTGTAACCTGAGTTTTTTCAAAAATTTCAAGTAAGCGTTCATCCGTTTCTTTCCAACGATAGCTTACAAAAGGGCGATACTCAATGAGTGGTCTCACGATCGGTTCTATAATATCGAAACTCAGATTCATCATCTTTGAATCATTTAATCTCGATTTGAAACCTTCGGCATTCCATTCATGCATAATGGACGTGGCCCACTTTCCCGTTTCTGTATCCAGATGATTTTTGAAAACATATACCCGGTTTATCTGGGTTTTGGTACCCAGTATTTCGATACCTGAAGAAATTGCCTGATTAAGATCCGTATTGCTCAACAATAAATGAGTTGCCTGAGATACGGCATAGAGTAGTTGATCTTTTGTTTTTAGTTTTTCCTGGGCTATACGCTGACCTGTTATATTTCTGGATGTGCAAACGAGTTTGATAACTTCATTATGGTCCACTATTGGTTTAATGATCGTTTCAAGCCAGAGATAAGTTTCATCTTTTTTTCGAATGCGATAACGTATGATCAGGGACTCCTGATCCTGAAGTTCCTGTGCTCTGTCTTGTCTGAAAAATTTGTGACGGTCATCAGGATGTACATAATCCAGAATTCCAGTGCCTATAACTTCCTCCACCTCGTACCCCAATACATATGTTAATGAAGGCGACAGGTACCAGATCGTTCCATCGGCTGCATGCACGCTAATGATATCTTCCGAATTCTCTGCAAGCAGGCGAAATTTCTGCTCGCTATTTACAAGCGCATTCTCAGATTCTTTTTGTGCTGTGATGTCCTGGGCAATTCCAAAACATCCATTTACATCTACCACTTTCCCTTTGAAGAACAAATAACGCATCCAGCCCTGGCGGGTAATCACCCGAAATGAAAATGAACTTTCATAACCAATATTATCCCTGTTTAAAAATATTTCTCCAAACTCATCTTTTGCTGAATTGAAATCTTCCGGTACTACAAACTCTTCCAGAAAATTACTGAGCGGCAGCTTCCCTGAAATATTTTCTTCTGCAAGTAATTCTTTTAATTCATTTCCCAGTATCATCTCCTGTGATTCAAAATCCACTTTCCAGGATCCCATTTTAGCATAGGTCATTGCATAAGAAAGCGTTTGAATGGCTTCTTCTTTTACCTGCTGGGCTATTACTTTATCAGTGACATTTAATCCTATCCCCTGAATTTCTTTTACAAGACCATTTTCGTTACTAAGCGCAAGAAATTCCCAGTCCGTCCAGACAAATCCACTTGAATTATTAAATGGTTTACGAATTAATAGCTTGACAATTTTTCCAGGATTTTCCCAGCATTCATTGGCAACCTCTTTGCAACGGATTAAATCTTTTGGAAAGATGGTTCCAAGAAAAAGCTTATTCATCACTTCTCCTTCCTCGTAGCCAAAAGCTTTAAGAAACGCCTGGTTGGCATAGCTGAAATTCCCCTTGCGGTCAATACGGATCAGGTAATTTGTTTGAGACCGCAGTAATGAATCCAAATGTTTTTTTTCAACCTGCAAATCGTTTTTTGCTTTTTGCAAGTCTCTGAAATTTGTTTCTCCTCTTCTAAATGCGGGTTCGAGGACGAGTATAATAAGGCAAATGATCGCCACTACAAGAGATATAAATTTTCCTACTTCAATGGCTGATGATTCTTTGTTTTTTTCATTCAGAACAATGGTAAACTGACCGGTAATATCACGCATCAATGGAAGAAACTTCGCTTCGCTTTCCATCAGCTGTTGTAAATACATTTTTCTGTTTATACGGAAGAGGACCGAATCCTCCTGTAGAATGTTCTGACCGATTGATTCGATACTATTGTAGTAGGGATTTATATAAGAAAAAAGGATTCTGATATTGAAGACATGAGCCGGTAATGGAGTTTTTGATTGCTCCACTTTACTTTGCAACTGTTCCTGTTGACTTTTGAAAATAATAAGCGCTTCCGCCAGACTATCTTTTAAAAGTTTTGTCTCGGTTTGGCCATAAAGTCCACTGGCAATAATAGCGGCCTGAGTTGAGATAATCTGGCTGAGCGTCTGTTGCCGCCCAGATAGTGATCTTGCTTGTATAAGTTCCTCATTCTCAGCCGATTTTTTATTAACCAAATAGTAGGCAAAGAAATTACACAATAAAACGATCGCGAATAAAATAATGGAAATACGAACTAGCTTACGGAACGGGCTCTGCATAGTTTAGGATTACCCTCTATAACGCCGAAAAGCTGATTTTACTTGTGAATTCGGGATAAAAAACCCAGATAAGCCGAAAGCCTAAAGCCTAAAGCTTAAAGCTTAAAGAAGAAGGCGTAAGCCGAAGAATAGCGCCAATTCATTATGCGCGGGTGATTGTAAACTGACTGCCCATATCCAGGCTTATCCGGCGTTTTGATTGGCTTTAGGCGTTAAGCATTCAGCTTTAAGCGTTAAGCATTCAGCTTTTGGCTTAATAATCAATCACTTGCTCTTCCATAACTGAAGGTAGCTCCCGAAATTCGTATTGCTGATTTCGCAGCTGGGGTCTAAACCCAGCCTCTCTGATTGCAGCCTGTATTGTTTTACTGGTAAACCGGTGAGGGGCGCCAGCCGCACTTACAACATTTTCTTCCAGCATAATACTTCCAAAGTCATTGGCTCCGGCATGTAAACAGATCTGGGCAGTTTCTTTACCAACTGTAAGCCAGGAAGCCTGTATGTTTTTTACATTAGGCAGCATTATACGGCTCATGGCGATCATCCTTATGTATTCCTCAGGAGTCGTAAGATTATGCACACCTCTTATTTTTGTCAGCAACGTATCTGCATCCTGAAATGTCCAGGGAATAAAAGCCAGAAACCCTTTGGCCGTTTCCGGTTTCATAGTTTGCACCTCCCGTATTTTGACAAGATGTTCAAACCTTTCTTCTATAGTCTCCACATGGCCAAACATCATGGTAGCTGACGTGGTAATATGCTGCTGGTGGGCTTCTTTCATTATGTCCAGCCATTCCTGAGCGCCACATTTCCCCTTGCTCACTAAACGACGTACTCTGTCTACCAGTATTTCAGCACCGGCTCCCGGTAAAGAATCCATACCCGCCTTATGAAGAGCGGTAATGACTTCTCTATGAGATTTTTTTTCGAGTTTACAGATATGCGCAATTTCCGGGGGACCGAGTGTATGAAGTTTCAGATTTGGATATCTGGATTTCAGTTCCCTGAATAAATCAACATAAAAACTCAAACCCAATTTAGGATGATGACCTCCCTGAAGTAAGAGTTGATCTCCACCCCATAAAAATGTCTCTTCAATTTTCTTTATATAAGTATTAATATCCGTTATATACGCGTCGGGATGGCCAGGAATCCTGTAGAAATTGCAAAACTTGCAATTCGCAATGCAAACATTCGTCGTATTCACGTTTCGATCTATCTGCCAGGTCACAACCCCGTCTCCCACCTGTTTTTTTCGAAGCTGGTCGGCTACAAACATCAATTCGGTAAGCGGAGCTTCATTAAAAAGTTTGACTCCATCCCCGACAGTAAGAAAATCGAAATTTGAGGCACTCTCATACAGTTTGGACAAGTCCATCTAATTGAATTTATAAATTAGTAAGTCGCTCCGTGATTTGCTTTAGGCTTTTGGCCTTGAGCTTTAAGTTTTAAAGGCGAATTTACCACAGCAATTTTTCAAATCAATATTTATAATGAACGGGAGGAAAGCTGCAGAAAAAATGGTAAATTTAGCGCACAGGGTTGCCCTAGACCCTATACCAGACTAACGACCGCTTTTGAATCATGAATAAAGTCAACAAAACGTATTCAGTTTGTTTTAATACTGCTTTGCCTAAAATGCTCGGCAGCTTTCTTCTCACCCTTCTATTAAGTACCAGTGGTTTTGCACAAAAGAAAAACAACAACGGTCCGTCGAAACTGATCACTCAAATTCCTTTCACAACTTTTACTGGTGGAGTCGTAATTCTAAGGGCTACTATTATAGGTATTCCTGATACGTTGAATTTTATTATGGATACCGGTAGTGGTGGAATATCTCTGGATTCCACCACCTGTATCAGGCTGAATATTACTCCAGTGCTGACAGACAGATTTATCACGGGCATTGGTGGAATAAGGCAGCTGAAATATTACAATAACCAAAGTCTGGTCATCGGCAATCTGACTGTTGACAGTCTCAATTTTCACGTGAGTGACTACGATATACTTAGCAGCGCATATGGCGATCGCATCGACGGTATCATCGGACTAAGTTTTTTCTCCCGTTATATTGTAAAAATAGATTACGACAGTAATCAGATATATGTTTACTCCAAAGGAAATTTTAAATATCCAAAAGGGGGATTCACGCTAAGGCCGGCAATTGTAAATCTTCCCATTATAGTTGGATCTCTTAAAGACAGCAGAGAACTGGAAGAACATTTCTATTTTGATACCGGTGCAGGACTTTGTTTACTCCTTAATTCTCAGTTTATAAATGACAGTTCCATTCTAAATCCTGAAAGAAAACCACTTCCTACACAGGCTCAGGGAATGGGTGGTAAGGCAAATATGCAGGTTACCACCATCAAAGAATTCAAACTGGGGCCATACAGATTCCGAAATATTCCAACACATATCTTCGACGACGAATATAATGTTACCTCATATCCTTTTTTAGCAGGTTTGGTTGGGAACGACGTATTACGCCGATTTAATGTGACGTTAAATTATGATAAGAAAACAATTTATCTGGTCCCCAATTCACATTTCCGGGATCCCTTTGATTATTCCTACACGGGCCTCGGCCTTTATTGGATAGATGGTGAAATACGGGTAGGCGACGTAATGAAAGATTCCCCGGCAGATAAGGCAGGTTTTAAAGTGGATGATGTTGTGGTAGGAATAAATAATAATATGTCGCAAAACCTTCAGCTCTATAAATCGATGCTTCAAAATACCGGAGACCATGTTAAAATTCTGGTAAACCGCCCCCAGACGGGTATGATGGAACTCACACTAAAAGTGAAAAGTATCTTTTGAATTCTTTCATTTCAGTTATTGAAGTCTTGTTAACTTGCACCTCTTTTCAAAAGACTGAAAGATTTATTACATGCAGATTGATTATAAAAAATTTATACTTGGCAACGGACTGCGTTTCATAGTTCACGAGGATCATACCACACCGATGGCTGTTCTTAATGTGTTGTATGATGTGGGGGCCCGTGACGAAGATCCGGGAAAGACAGGTTTTGCACACCTGTTTGAACATCTTATGTTCGGGGGATCTGTAAACATTAAAGACTTCGAAAGTCCTTTGCTGATGGCAGGCGGCGAGAACAATGCCTTTACCACCAATGATCTTACAAATTATTATATACAGTTACCAGCTGAAAATATTGAAACAGCCTGCTGGCTCGAGAGTGACAGAATGATCTCCCTTGCGTTCAGTGAAAAAAGTCTGGACGTGCAACGAAAAGTGGTAATCGAGGAATTCAAAGAACACTATATAAATCGTCCTTACGGTGATGTGGCATTTAAACTAAGGGAGCTCGCTTACAAAAAACATCCTTATCGTTGGATGACCATTGGCCAGGAACTTTCGCATATCGAGAACGCCAAACTAACAGATGTAAAAGCATTTTTTCAGAAACATTATTGCCCTGCAAATGCCATTGTCGTGATGGCCGGAAATATAAAGACAGACAGAGCTTTGGAACTCGCTGAAAAATGGTTTGGCAACATTCCTTCCGGACAAAAATACCATCGTCATCTCCCGGTAGAACCAAAACAGGAAGGGGCACGCGTGCAGGAAGTAAAAGCAGACGTTCCTCTGGATGCACTGTATAAAGCTTTTCATGTAGGGTCCAGAACAGACAAATCTTATTATGCGATGGACCTGATTGGTGAATTGCTCGGTGGTGGCGGATCATCCCGTTTATTCCAAACACTTGTTAAAGAAAAAAAACTATTCAGCAATATTGAATGTTATCATTTTGGATCCTCCGATCCCGGACTACTTCTGATAGAAGGTAAACTGATTAAGGGAACGCCGATGGAAACAGCTGATAAAGCCATTCGTGATGAACTTGACAAATTATGTTCATCAACTATTGAAGAAAAGGAATTAATGAAAGTCAAAAACAAAACAGAGTCGGCAATTCTCTTCGAAGATATGAGCCTGATGAACAGGGCATCCAACCTTGCCATGTATGAGCTGATGGGAGATGTCGCTTTCATGAATACCGAACTGGGAAAATATCTGGAGGTAACGCCCGGGGATATCCGCAATCTGAGCACTTCTATATTTGACGAAAAAAACAGCAGCACTCTGTTTTACTACAGTAACAATTAACTTTTGAATTTATACATATGTTGAATCGGAAATCTGCGCCGGAAATTACGGATGCAGTAAAATTTCAGCTAAGTCTTCCGCCCAACCAGAAAATAACACTTCGTAATGGCGTTGATGTTTATTTGGTGGATATGGGCACTGTCGATACGCTTATGATGAATGTGGTTTTTTACGCCGGTAATTGTTTTGAGACCCAAAACCTAGTTGCTGCAGCAACTAATTTCATGTTAAAAAATGGAACCCGTTCAAAGAATGCGTACGAAATCAATGAGTACTTTGAATATTATGGAGCTTATCTGAACCGACAGGCCGGTCATGAAACGGCTGAGATTACCCTGCATTGCATGAAGAAGCACTTCTCGGAATTGCTGCCGGTGGTTGCCGAGCTGATTGCTGATTCAACTTTTCCGGATGATGAGCTCGGGATTTACAAAAAAAATATGCAGCAACGACTGCAGGTAAATCTTCGCAAGAATGACTTCATAGCAGGGCGCCTTATTGACACGTATTTATTTGGCCCTTCGCATCCTTACGGCCGGTTTAGTTCCATAGACGATTATGCGGCCCTCAACACCGATGGATTGAAAGAATTCTACAAAGAATTTTATCATAGTGGCCGCTGTGTCATTTTTATTGCGGGCCCTCTGCCGGCTGATATTCAGACATTGATTGAAACGAACTTCGGTAGCCTTCCGCTGGTTGGATATTCCAATCAGAAAACACCAGATTCGATTATACTTCCTGCCAAAGAAAAAAAATATCGCGTAACCAATGATCCGGACGGGGTACAGGGCGCCATAAGGATTAGCAGGAATTTCCCAAACAGACATCATCCTGATTTCCAAAAAATGCAGGTGCTCAACAATATACTCGGCGGATTTTTTGGTTCACGCCTGATGGCCAATATTCGAGAAGACAAAGGATACACATACGGAATACACAGCTATCTTGTCAATCTTATTCAGGAAAGCGCCCTCATGATTTCCACGGAAGCTGGTAAAGATGTTACCGAAGCAACCATACGGGAAGTTTATCTCGAAATGAAGCGCCTGTGTGATGAACCCATACCGGAGGAAGAACTTCTGACTTCAAAAAACTTCATGATTGGTACACTTCTGGGAGATCTCGACGGGCCGTTCCAGGTAGCTGGTCGCTGGAAGAGCCTGATTCTAAACGATCTCTCTGAGGAATATTTTTACAATGGAATTGAAACCATCAAAAATATTCAACCTTCGGAATTACTTGAATTAGCCAATAAATATCTAAAGGCCGATGATTTTTATGAGTTAGCAGTATTTTAAAGAAGCGGATTCAGTATTTTCACAGGAATAAAATCTGCAGTTATGAATATTGTTCTAAGAATCCTCATTTCTGCCATCGTTGCTTTTGCGCTATCATATATTCTGAGTGGTGTACATATTCAGTCTTTTATCACCGCACTTATTCTTGCCATTGTACTTGGATTGCTTAATTTGTTTGTGAAACCTATTCTGGTAATACTAACACTTCCTATTACCATTTTTACCTTTGGCCTTTTTCTTTTTGTTATCAATGCACTTATTATTCTGCTTGCTGCAAAATTTGTGAGCGGTTTTCAAGTGGATGGTTTCTGGTGGGCTCTTCTATTCAGTCTTCTGCTTTCCGTACTCACTTCTTTTCTTTATAAAAGATCAACGCAAAAGGAAAACTAGAATCGGTTTCAGCTGACTGTTTTTAATAATACCTGGAGTATGTTTTTTGACCGCAAAGATTTTTCAGACGACGTCTTGCTCAATCTCTATCGAACAATCCTTTTCCCGAGAATGATAGAAGAAAAAATGCTGGTACTTCTTCGTCAGGGAAGAATCAGCAAATGGTTTAGCGGGATTGGTCAGGAGGCCATTTCTGCAGGAGTGGTATCCGCGCTTGCTCCGGATGAATGGATTATGCCTTTACATCGCAACCTGGGTATTTTTACCGGAAGACAAATGCCCCTTCAGAAGCTTTTTCTCCAATGGCAGGGAAGTGTTGAAGGATTCAGCAAAGCGAGAGAAAGAAGTTTTCATTTTGGATCACGTGAACATTATGTATGTGGAATGATCTCACATCTGGGTCCACAGCTTGCGCTTGCAGATGGTGCCGCACTGGGATATAAATTAAAAAACGAACGAAAAATTGCTTTGGCATTTACGGGCGAGGGAGGAACCAGTGAAGGAGATTTTCACGAGGCACTAAATGTTGCTGCTGTGTGGGATCTGCCGGTCATTTTTGTGGTGGAGAATAACGGATACGGACTCAGCACTCCCGTTAAAGAACAGTTTCGCGCCCATCGCATAGCTGACAAGGGCATCGGTTATGGTATGGAATCTGTTCAGATTGATGGCAATAATATTCTCGACGTTTATGACACCATTCGCGGTGTGCGCGAATTTTGTATCAGAGAACAAAAACCTTATCTGGTTGAATGTATGACTTTCCGGATGCGTGGTCATGAGGAAGCAAGTGGGACAAAATATATTCCTGCAGAATTATTCGAAACCTGGAGTAAAAAGGATCCCGTTATCAATTTCGAAAACTGGTTGAAAGAAACGGGAATCCTATATGAAGAAAAAATTAACGAGATCCGTAATGATTACAAAAACATTATTGAAAACGCTATTTCAGTAAAAGAAACTTCAGTAGTTGCTGACACCGGTAAAGAAGTGGCAGACATGTATTTGGAAGTTCCGGAAAGTAATATTCCTGAACTGGGTAATTTGTCAGACGTCGACTCTTCTCCCGTAAAACGATTTATAGACGGTATACGCGACGGGCTTTGGCAAAGTATGGAGGTGCACGATAATCTGATACTTATGGGTCAGGATATCGCGGAATATGGAGGGGCATTTAAAATTACCGAGGGATTTCTTGAAAAATTTGGTAAAGAGAGAGTTCGTAACACTCCACTTTGTGAGAGCGCCATTGTAGGTACCGGGTTGGGACTGTCACTTGAAGGATATAAGTCTGTAATGGAAATGCAGTTTGCCGATTTTGCCGCGGTGGGTTTTAACCAGATCGTCAATAACCTTGCTAAGATACATTACCGCTGGGGAGAGTCTGCCGACATGGTGATTCGCATGCCTACGGGAGCAGGAGTTGGAGCCGGGCCTTTTCACTCCCAAAGTAATGAAGCCTGGTTTACGCATGTGCCAGGCTTGAAAGTGGTTTACCCCTCCTCGGCAGCAGACGCTAAGGGGCTATTAAATGCCGCCATCAATGATCCAAATCCCGTATTGTACTTTGAACATAAGGTCTTATACAGAAGTATTAGCGGACCCGTTCCGGAAGAGTATTATTATACCGAAATCGGAAAGGCAAATCTGGTACGAAACGGTTCAGAAATCAGTATCATTACTTACGGAGCGGGAGTTCACTGGGCGCTGGCACTTGCTTCTCAAAAGCCTGAAATTTCTTTCCATATATTGGATCTGCGTACCCTGCTTCCATTGGATTATGACGCCATTCGCGAATCCGTAAGCAAAACAGGAAAAGTTATTGTTTTACATGAAGACACGTTGACAGGCGGCATCGGGGGAGAAATCAGCGCCTGGATCGGGGAGCATTGCTTTGAATTGCTCGATGCACCGGTTTTACGTTGTGCATCTCTTGACACGGCAATTCCATTTAATCTAGAACTGGAGAAAAATTTCCTTGCTAACGCCAGACTTTGGGAAACTGTTGAAAAATTACTCGCATATTAATCTCATTGGTCATTTGCCTTAAATACCCTCAAAAAATTTCCTCCGAGAATTTTATCAATATCTTTTTCGCTATATCCTCTTTTCATTAATCCTTCTGTGATTTTTGGATAGTCTTCCACGCCATCCAGGCCCTTTGGCGCAGAATCTATTCCATCAAAATCTGACCCCAATCCAACATAGTCAACACCCACCAATTTTACGATATAATCGATATGATCCAAAAGCAAAGACAGCGGTGGACGCATATTATCATATTCGGTTTTATATTTCCTGGCGAAATAATCTTGTATAAGGTACTCGGGTTTTTTTAAAGCAGCCAGTGAATCATGTTCCTCTTTATGAATTTTTACAAATGACTCAACTTTTTTGAAAAATGTGGAATCCAGAAACCCCGAATAAAAATTAATCTGGATTACTCCCCCGTTTTTTGCAATGGCTTTAATCTGATCATCCTTAAGATTCCGTGGAACCGGGCAAATCGCGTATACAGAACTGTGCGAGGCCAGAACCGGTTTGTTAGTGGTAGCTATTACATCCCAAAAAGTTTTTTCTCCAATATGCGAGACATCCACCATCATGCCCAAATGATTCATCCTTTTTACGACTTCCTTTCCAAAGGCGTTTAATCCATAGGGAGTCACTTTAAAGGTATGTTGCGTTTCGTCCATCGCAGATGTTGACCACGACGTACTATTATTCCAGGAGAGTGTCATATAACGAACTCCTCTCCGGTAAAAACTGTCAAGATAATCCAGGTTGTCTTCTATCATATGACCACCCTCCACTCCCGACATACATGCCAGTTTATGATCTTTTACGGCCTTCATGAGCTCCTTGTATGAATAAACCATTTGCATGGTTTTTGGATTTCTGGCTACGATTGCAAAAAGAGAATCCAATTCAACATTGGCATATGAGAATGCGGATCCTTTTCCAAAATGTTCGTCACAAAAAATTGAAAACATCTGCACTTTTATTCCACCCTGTCTCATTCTGTTCAGATCAGATTGTGTAACACCTTTTAAATTTGTATCAAAGACCACATGATCTTCAACTACCTTACTCAAAATATCATTGTGTGTGTCAACGAGGACGCCATCCATATGAATTTTTTCATAAGACTGTGCATTGGAAATTGTATGCATGAACAGGAGTAAGTAAATTAGTAGATACCTCATAATTTTGATCATTAAGAAAGATTCCTAAATGTAAATCATTCGACGTAATGGATCTAGAGACGATCAGAAAATATTGTCTGGATAAAAAATCTACCACAGAGTCCTTTCCCTTTGGTGAATCCACATTAGTATTTAAAGTTTGTGGCAAGATATTTTTGTTAATGAGTCTGGACAGTCAGCCGCTTCAATTTAATGTGAAATGTGATCCCGAGAAAGCAGAAGAACTAAGGGAATCATATAGCTCGGTGATCCCGGCGTTTCACATGAATAAAAAACACTGGAATACAATCATCATGAATGGACAGGTTAATTCAAAACTGATTCGTGAAATGATTGATGACTCCTATTCGCTGGTTGTTCGGTCTTTGCCGTTAAGTGAAAGAAAAAAGCTGGGTGGCACTTAAAGAAAATATCTGTTTCTTTCAATTTCTTCTTTGACCGAATCAGGGACGAGATAACGAATAGACTTACCCTCTTTCAAAATATCACGGATATGGGTAGCCGAAATTTGCAATAGCGGGGCTTGCAGGATATGTGTCTTTGCGTGGTTATAATCAGGAATATTTTCAAAACCGGCTCTTACATAGATATAGAACTCAGTATTTTTTATCAATTGTTCATAGTTTTTCCAGCGGGGCAGATTCTGGTAACTGTCACTACCCATGATGATTGAGAAATCATGCTGCGGATATTTTTCGTGTAAGTAGGTGAGGGTATCAATAGTATATGAGGGCCTCGGAAGTTTGAACTCAATATCCGAAACCCTCAGATGTTTTTCTCCGTCAATTGCAATTTTGATCAGATAAAGCCTGTGATATTCATTCAGGAGTCCGACGGCGGGTTTTAGAGGATTTTGAGGAGAAACTATGAACCATGCCTGGTCAAGTTCGGTAGACTGAACTACATGGTTTGCAATGATCAGGTGGCCGTGATGAATTGGGTTAAACGAGCCAAAATACAATCCAACTTTCATGTAATATCTTGTAAATCAACTTATTATCTTGCTCAAACCGGTATAGGATCAACAAAAATATTATCTGCTTCATCTAACCGCAGGCTAAGCTGGTATCCTGCTACTGCGATCGATATCGGATCGCCCAGTGGGGCTATTTTTTCGACTTTAATTATTTCCCCCGGCACACAACCCATTTCCATCAATTTTAAAAAGACATCGTTTTTTTCAAAAGAGTGAATTCTTGCCCGGGCTCCTGTTCTTAACTCAGAAAGTCGTTTCATTGTAATAACAAAAGTAGTTTTGTTGGGTCAATCATCATTACGATTTACGGAAATGACATGAGTAAGATTAAACCTGTTGTACGACTACATTTTCTATCCAGATTTACTTTGACTTCCAGAGAAGCTCTGAAGTCCTATATCATTTCGAGGTTTAAAAAGGAAAAGAGGTCCCTGGAATCTCTTGACATCATTTTCTGTGACGATGAACACCTGATCCAATTAAACCGGCAA
>DATHPV010000326.1:0-3696 GCA_035483495.1 Puia sp. | reverse complement strand
TATTTTTCGAGAACTATTTTCCTTTTGAAATTCATCTTTGGCGTGAGTTCTCCTGTTTCAATACTCCAGTCTGTTGGCAGCAGCTGGAATTTTTTTATCTGCTCCACATGATTAAACTGCTGATTGAATTCGTCAATGATTTCTCTGTAAAAATGAATTACGTTTGGGTTTTCTACCATCACTTTGTGCGAGCTGATATCATAATTATGCTGTTTACACCATTCTGTCAACTGCGGAAAGGCGGGAACTATCAGTGCTCCAACGAATTTCATTTCTGAGCCTACCACTACGATCTGTTCTATGAAACGGGATTCCTTGAGTTTATTTTCGATAGCAGCAGGGGCAACATATTTCCCACCACTTGTTTTAAACAATTCTTTTTTACGATCAGTGATCCGAAGAAATTTTCCATCTTCCAATACTCCGATATCACCGGTATGCAACCATCCATCAATAATTGTTTCAGCTGTCAGATCGGGACGTTTATAATAACCCTTCATTACACATGGACCTTTTACGCAAATCTCGCCGTCGGCTTCCAGCTTAATTTCTATCCCGTTAATTATTGGCCCGACGGTTCCAAAACGGCATAGGCCCTTACCCTGGCGATTCACTGCAATTACGGGCGAATTTTCAGTTGGGCCGTATCCTTCATATATTGGAATACCTGCTGCGGTAAAAATGCGAAGCAGCCTCACCTGACAGGCTGCGCCACCAACAACAACAAATTTTACATTATTTCCAAGTCCCTCGCGCCATTTACTGAAAATTAATTTGTTTGCCAATGAAAGCTGCAATGAATACCAGAGTCCAGGATTTTTGTTGTTGTCATATTTCTTGCCAAGTTCCACGGCCCAAAAAAACATTACCCTCTTAAATCCTTTGAGGGCAGCGCCTTTCGCCATGATCCGTTCATATAGTTTTTCAACTACTCTGGGAACAGCGGCAAAAAGATCAGGTTTTACTTCCAAAAGATTGGCACCAATAGTATCGATGCTTTCTGCATAATAAATACTGATACCACTCAATATATAAATATAACTAACCATTTTCTCCAGGATATGGTTTAGCGGTAAAAAGCTCAGCACTCTGTATTCAGGTCTGTCTTCAAATGGAAAACTTTCTTTTGAAAGAATTATATTACTTACAATATTATGATGCGTGAGCATCACGCCTTTTGGTGTGCCAGTGGTACCTGATGTATAAATAATGGTTGCGAGATGTTCGGGCAAAATGGATTTGCTGATGTTTTCAATCTCCAGTTTTTTAGAATCCGAAGTATTTACTAAGAGAGTTGACCAATGATCAACACCATCCAGCCTGTCGAATGTATACACATTTTTTATGGAGGGAACGTTAGGACGCACAAGCTGAATTTTCTCATACAATTCCTTGCCACTTACAAAAACATATTTAACAGCGGCGTCCCTGAAAATAAATTCTATTTCGTGATTGTTTGTGGTGGGATATATCGGGACCAGGACTGCCCCCAGTTTTTGAACAGCCATGTCCGTTATAAGCCACTCAGGACGGTTGTTTGAAATGATGGCTATTTTATCCTGACCTTCAACCGTAAGGTCGTTCCCCGAAACTCCAATGTCGGAAAGACCACAGGCAAGCACGTTAACTATTTCTGAGATTTCCGATGTGCTATATTTTCTCCATTCACCCTTTTCCTTTGCAGCGAACATATCCTGCTTGGGAAATTTCTCTAATTGGTAGCTGAGGCAATCAAATAACCGTTCGGGTTTATTCATGGTTATTATTTGGAATTGAGATTTCTGTAATTCTGTCCGGCGGGTACTTTGAACACACGACCCTTCTGGAAATTTATAAATCGATTATAATCATCTAAATGTTGTGATGTCCATGTTTGAAAGCCAGCGAGACTCATAGAAGCGCCAAAAGCCCATTGGTCATAGGCATCAAACATACCTTCTTTCAATAGCTGCCGCTGATATTCGAATAACCTGAAAGGATATTTATCTCCGTATTTTTCAAACCATTCCAAAATAAATTTGCTTCTGAGAATGTTTAGCGATTCTGGAGTTACTCCAACAGCAACCGCCGGAGCCAGGTCGGTCATGACTGACAGGTAGGCTGATGCAAAAAGATTTTTATTAACCTGATTCTTCGGAGATTTAAGGTCGGTAAATAGTTTTTTGTATCCGTCTACGAGCAATATTTTTATCTCAGGTGTGCGCCGGCTGTAGCTTTCCAGATTAATAAAGATTTCGCCATAGATTAAACTCCACACTTTATCATAAGTGAAATAGTAATATTTGGAAGCATTATAATAATTTGAAGAATAACTTGGATCTACCTCAATCCCTTTTTCCCAGAAACGAATGGCTTCAGGATCTTTGTTGACGAACAACATCTCACCGTACTCATTGTATAGTTCGCCGCTACTCGGGAATTTCTTTATTCCCTGCTTATACATTTTGTCTGCCTGTTTATTCTCATCAATCGCCTTGTATGCCATACCCAATATCTGGTAACACTGTTCATCAGCATCACTGCGTTCGATCAACTTTCTTCCTGATTCCACAGATGCGCTGTAGTTCCTTTGTAAATAATAGGTGAAAGTCAGGTCCTTCTGTATTTCAAGATTATTCGGATCTAATTTCAGCGCGTTATTTAATACGATGATGGCGTTAGGATAGTCAGCGCTTCGCATGAACTGCTTCGCAATTTTATGAAGAGAATCTGCCTGTTGAGAATAACCAAAAAAAACAGGCAGACAAAATGAAATGGCAAACAGGATTTTTTTCATGAATTGAATATAGACTTCATTAATTGAACGGTTCGAATCTCAAATAATTGTTCCAACAAAAGTACCGTTATCTGATCAGATGTGTCAAAAGCCCGTCCCGTAGTTTGGGTTCGAACCAGGTACTTTTGGGAGGCATGATCTGTCCACTGTCGGCTATATCAAAAAGCTGATCCATGCTAACGGGGTAAAGGCTGAAAGCAAGTTTCATCTGACCGCTGTCTACTCTTTTTTCCAACTCAGCCAGCCCCCTGATTCCACCTACAAAATCAATCCTGGTATCTGTTCTGACGTCCTGGATTCCCAATATTGGGGAAAGAATATTTTCCTGAAGAATACTAACGTCCAGGATACCGATGGGGTCTTTTGGGAAACTGTTTTCCTTTGCTTCCAATCTGTACCAGGTTCCTTCCAGGTACATTCCGAATTGATGCAGACTACCTGGCGAAAAAGCATCGCTTATTTTCTCCACTTTGAAATTCTTATTCAGTTTATCCAGAAAACTGTTTGTATCCATGCCATTGAGATCTTTTACCACCCGGTTGTAATCCATGATGCGCAGTTCATCAGACGGGAAAAGAGTTGTTAAAAAATATTCTGCTTCTGGTGAAGCCAGATCGCCAAGAGCATTTTTTACTTTGGCTGCAGAGGCAGCCCGATGATGACCATCTGCTATATATGTGAAAGGAATTTGTTTTTCGAATATTTCGGTGATTTCTGAAATAGTCTGCGGATCATGAACTATCCAAACCCTGTGGCCTATACCATCCTCCGCTACAAAATCATATACTGCTTCGTGTGACTTCTTCCAAATATCAATCAGCTCGCTTAGAGAAACATTTGATTTAAATGCAAGAAAGACATTACCTGTTTGCGCACCGGTAATCCGCATGTGATTTATTCGGTCGAGTTCTTTTTCAGGA
>DATHPV010000325.1:0-3876 GCA_035483495.1 Puia sp. | reverse complement strand
ATGGATTCAAAAACTCACAACAACTCCAGGCTTATTTTACAAAACGTATTGATGACTTTATCACGCGTCACAATAAGAGAACAATAGGTTGGGACGAAATACTTCTGGCGGATGTTTCGCCCGGTGCTGTAGCGATGGCCTGGCACGGAGCAGAAGAAACCGCTTCCGATTTGAATACCGGTCATGATATTGTGATGAGTCCTTATCACTATACATATTTTGATTTCTATCAGTCAGATCCGGATCTGGAAGAATATATTACTTATGCAGGTCTTCCGATAGATACTGTGTATGCATTCGATCCTTCACCTGACCCCATAATAAATAAAGGAAAAAAACAGATCCTGGGTGGTGAAGGTTCATTGTGGACAGAAAACATCGAAACGACGGAACGCGTTGAATATATGTTGCTTCCAAGACTCCTTGCACTATCTGAAGTTCTTTGGTCGCCGAGTGAAAATAAAAATTACCGGAAATTTGTTGATAAAGCAGAAGCTGAATTCAAAAGACTTGACACCAGGCATATTCAATATGCAAAAAGTATCTATAATGTTTCAATAAGGCCTCATCTCGATTCAGCCAGTAAAAAAATCATCGTTTCAATTTCTAACCAGACATCGGCAAAATACGTTATTCGGTATACACTTGACGGTAAAATGCCGGATTACCATTCTGAAATCTATAAGAGTTCTCTCATCATTGGAAAAAGTGTTGTGTTGAATGCTGCCCTTTTTCGCGGCAATCACCGACTAGGAAAAATAAGTCAACAATGTTTTAAGGTCTATCCGGGAATCGGATCACCCATCTCCATCTTACCCGTTTCTGCCGATGAAGAAATATCAAAAGATTATAAACGATTGAACGATGGAATATTTGGAACAATTGAACCATACGACGGAAGATGGGTTTCATTCCACGATTCTATCAAGACAATTACAATTGATCTTGGAAGATCAAAACCTGTTAATACTATCTTTATACGGTTTATGGAAGATCAGGTAAGTGATTTTTACCTTCCAAAAAAATTGGAAATAAGTTTCGCTAAGGAAATAAATAATTATAAAATAATTAGCGAAATAGTTAATCCAACTGTCCCTGAAAAGTTACTTAGACATATTGTGAAGTATAAGAAAAAATCTCTTCATGAAAACGCGCGCTATGTTAAAGTAAAAATAGAAAACGCGAATCCTAACACCGTGGATCAAAATAAAAATAACATATTAATTGACGAGATTGTGATTCAATGAAAATTTACAAAAACGTCAGATGGCAAATCATAATCACATCAATAGTCTTGCTGACAGGATGTAAAAACAATAAGTCAACGCTATTTACAAAACTTGATCCCGGAAGTACCCATATTCAGTTCAGAAATACAGTAAAAGAAAATGAGCAGGCAAATGTTCTTCAATATACCTATTTCTACAATGGGGGTGGCGTTGCTATAGGAGATATTAATAACGACGGATTGCCTGATATTCTCTTCACGGGCAATATGGTCTCGAACAGGCTTTATCTTAATAAAGGAAATTTTGTATTTGAAGACATTACAGAAAAAAGTGGAATCGGCCGATATCAGGGCTGGTGCACAGGGGCTACTATGGCTGACGTTAATGGGGACGGCAAACTGGATATCTACATTTGCCGTTCCGGCGATATTGATCCCCGGAAAAGAAAAAATCTGTTATTTATAAATAACGGCGACCTGACTTTTACTGAAAAAGGAGAAAGCTTTGGGTTGGCCGATGAAGGCTATTCAACACAGGCAGCTTTTTTTGACTATGATAGGGATGGAGATCTCGATATGGTACTTATCAATCATTCTCTCAAACAATATGCAACAGGATCATTCGAAAACTCCTCACTCCGCAATGAAAGAAATCCCGCCTTCAGCACAAAATTATATCGAAATGACAATGGGCATTTTACAGATGTTAGCGTTCAATCGGGCATAAATTCGAATGTTCTGAGTTTCGGACTCGGTGTTTCTATTTCCGATTTAAATAATGACGGATGGCCAGATTTTTACATTTCGAATGACTTTAATGAACCGGATCATCTTTTTATTAACAACAAAAATGGAACTTTTACCGAAAGGACTCATGAATGTCTGGACCAGGTTTCATTCTATTCCATGGGCTGTGATTGTGCCGATTACAATAACGATGGTCTTACTGACCTGATTACGATGGATATGCTCGATGAAGACAATCATCAGCAGAAAATGCATAGTGGCGCCGAAAACTTCAACAAATTTCATATGCTTTTTGATAAGGGGTTTTACTACCAATACAGCCGGAATATGTTACATGTCAACAATGGTGATGGAACATTCAGCGAAATCGCACAGCTTGCCGGAATTTCCAATACAAGCTGGAGCTGGGCTCCTTTATTCTCTGATTTTGACAATGATGGCTTCAAGGATCTTTTCATCTCAAATGGATATGAGAAGGACTTCACTAATATGGACTTTATAAAATATCAGATTATCGAGGATTCTAAAGTTACACATGGCGAAAAGCATTCCAGTCCGATGGATTTGCTCAAAAAAATGCCGCCTTTAAAAATGGCAAATTATGTGTATCAAAATACCGGTAAAAACTCTTTCATTAAAAAGACCACCGAATGGGGCTTTAACGAAACCGGTGTCGCCTCAGGCGCATCTTACGCCGATCTTAACAATGATGGAGGCATGGACATGGTTGTCAATTATCTTAATGGATATGCCGGTATATATCGAAACAATTTTCATGAGATAAAACCTGAAAATCATTTCCTGAAAATAAAATTAAATGGCAAGTCAGGAAATGCATTTGGTATTGGAACCAAATTGAAAATATTCTGTGGCAACCAGTTATATTTTCAGGAACAGTTTCCAGTTCGGGGATTCCAGTCCTCCGTAGATCAGGTACTTAATTTTGGTATTGGTCTGAATACTATCGTTGATTCGGTTATTGTAATCTGGCCAGATGATCATTTGCAGAAAATTCTGGCTGTAAAAGCTGATCAACAAGTTAATCTCGATTGGCAGGACGCTCACTTAATCTGGAAATATGATTCCGCAAGCAAAAGTAAACCATACTTCGCAGGCACTAATACGCCTGAATTCGTTCATCGTGAAAATGAATTTAATGATTTTTCCGTGCAAAGCCTGATGCCAAATTACCTCTCAAGACAAGGTCCTTGTACGGCTGTTGGCGACATCAATCATGACGGAACTCAGGATCTATTTATCGGTGGCGCAAAGGGACAGTCTGCACAGGTTTTTATTCAGAATAGAAGTGGGGATTTCGTTATAAAACCGGAGCCGGATATAGAAAAGGATTCAGCAAGTGAAGATGTTTCAGCTGTTTTCTTTGACGCGAACTTGGACGGCTATCCGGATCTATACGTTGCAAGCGGCGGATACGAATTCACAGAGGGTGACTCTGCATTACAAGACAGATTGTATCTGAATGATGGCAAAGGGAATTTCAAAAAGAAAAAAAGTACGCTTCCGGATTTGAAATTCAGTAAGAGTTGCGTGCGATATGGCGATGTGAATGGAGATGGCGCTCCGGATTTATTTTTAGGTGGCAGAGTTATACCGGGAAAATATCCCCTCTCGCCCGGAAGTCGTATTTTACTCAACGACGGAAAAGGGAATTTCAGAGATGCTACCTTGGAAATATGCCCTTCACTTTTACAATTGGGAATGGTCACCGATGCTTTATGGATCGATTTAAATGGCGACAATCGATATGACCTGATTGTAGTGGGCGAGTGGATGCCAATAAAAGTATATATTAATGAAAAGGGCAAGCTGGTAGACAGGTCGTCGGATTTTATTAAATTTCCTTCCACCGGCTGGTGGAATTGTATTCTGGCTGGCGATTT
>DATHPV010000324.1:0-12538 GCA_035483495.1 Puia sp. | reverse complement strand
CCCGGCTGCTGAAAGAGATCCAAAACAAAGGATATAAAATAATTCGACTGGATAAAATGATTAATTTGAATCCTTATGATTAAATCGTTTTGCCTGGCTGGTTTGCTTTTAAGTTTTTTTTTATGTGCAGCGCAATATCCCGGTTACACGCTTTTAAGTAATGCGGAAACATTTAAAAAATCTTTCACCCAGGCAACCGCCTTCACCGAATCCATTCAATCAAATTTCAAACAGGAGAAATCGCTAAGTATGCTTTCAGAAGATATTCATTCCACCGGTAAATTCTGGTATCGTAAAAACGATAAAATCCGGATGGAATATATTCAGCCCTATTCTTATATTATGATCTTAAATGGCGGTAAAATATTTATTAAAGAAGGACAGAAGGAAAATAAAATATCAGCAAATTCAAATAAAGTTTTCCAGCAGGTAAACCGGATACTGATTGACTGTGTCGGTGGCAGCATGCTGGATAATCCGGATTTTCGATCACGCATATTTGAAAGTTCAGGGGCTTTCCTTGTTGAACTCATACCACTCGCAAAGAATCTGAAAGAACTGTATAAAAATATAAATATTCTCATCGATAAAAAGGATTTCACAGCAACAGAAATCGCGATGTTTGAACTTTCCGGCGATAAAACTGTCATCCATTTTCAGAATAAAGTATTAAATGCTAAAATCAGTGATTCGGTTTTTAATATTCCTTAGTTTAATCTCATTGAATCTTTCCTGCAATCAGTACCGGCATATGCAGAAAGTTCAATCGGATGAATCGTGTTTGCTAAAATTTAAACCGGATCTTCATCATGTCATTTACAAAACCTCGGTAGATGTTATTGGGAAACATATCAGTGGATTATTGGTTATTAAACGCATGCCGGACAGCAGTACAAGGATTGTTTTTACCAATGAAATGGGATTCAGTTTTTTCGACTTTGATTTCCTGCCGGATAGTGGATTTAAAGTTTATCAGATTATACCGCAGATGAATAAAGAAGCACTGGTCAGAACACTTCGTAAAGATTTTGAACTGCTCCTCTACAGAAACTTATCTAACAGTAAGTATTACTCGTTAAAGGACAGCGGGATGATTTACCATGCTTTTCCTCAAATGGAAGGCGTTAATTACTACGTCACTGACAGTAGTTGCCGGCAATTGGTTAAAATGCAAAGAGCTTCAACTAAAAAGCCTGTTATGGAAGCCTATATGTACGGCGGCTCATCTGGTTTGGCACCAGATAGTATTTCGATCCGGCATTTTAATATCTCACATTTTTCAATTACTTTAAAAAAAATATCAACACCTGCTGCTCAATGACCTCTATATCATCCAATCATTAACAGAATCCAGAAATCAAATCCAGGCTGCTATTGAGCTTAACCAGGAGCATCCCATTTTCAAAGGGCATTTCCCCGGGCAACCCGTTTTACCAGGGGTATGCATGATGCAGATGATTACAGAAATAACCGGTGAATTTTTGAAACAGTCATTTCGGATTACCGGCGCTCCTATGATCAAATTCCTCCACATGATCGACCCCCGAAAAAATCCCAAGATTTACCTGGAAATAAAATATGATTCAGGCGCTCCAAAAACATTTGTAATTGGTAAAATATTTTTCGAAACAGAAATATTTATGAAGTTTCAGATTTATTTGCAGGTATTCCCGGCACCCTTATCCAGTTAAGTATCGGGCTCGTCATCATGGTCGTCAGCAGCGCCATTAGCACCATCATTGAAAAGATTTCGGGACTCAGGATGCCCATATCATATCCGATATTTAAAACGATAAGCTCCATTAACCCACGCGTATTCATTAATGCACCAATGGAAAGGCTATCTTTCCAGGTTTGTCCCAGAGAATGGGCGATCAGGGTACTTCCGCCGAGTTTTCCAGCTATCGCACAAATCAGGATGAGGCTGAAACTAAACCACAAAGCAGGTGTATTCAAAATGCCTGCCTGCGTTCTCAAACCTGTATACACAAAAAATAAAGGAAGCAGCATAACCATACTCACATCACTAATCCTGTCGATAATCTTGTTTTGCAACGTGTCGTTTTTAGGGATGATGATTCCGGCCAGAAAAGCTCCAAATAATGCATGTATGCCAATCAGTTCCGTACAATATGCCGAGGAAAGAAGCAGGATAAACATAATCGACATCAGTGCATTATATCCGATTTTTCCATTCGTGTAGGCCGACTGGACATTCTTCAAAATTATTCTGACCGGAACCAGCATGACGAATACATAAATAACTACCAGCACAATCAGCAACAAACCATTCATCCCTGATCCTGATTTTATAAATGCGATCAGGAGTGCCAGCAGACACCAGGCCGTTACATCATCAGATGCAGCACAGGTCATGGCGAGTATGC
Organism: Puia sp.; assembly: GCA_035483495.1. Taxonomy (GTDB): domain Bacteria; phylum Bacteroidota; class Bacteroidia; order Chitinophagales; family Chitinophagaceae; genus Puia. The sequence goes on along the minus strand of DATHPV010000324.1, from coordinate 10,151 downwards.
CAAGTTTTGTTTCGGTTAATTTCCTGTCACGGATAATCCTCGCCAGCACTGGAAAAGCGGTTATGCTCATTGCAATCCCCATGAATAAAGCAAATGCATAAAAACTGGTGTGTTCACGGGCATATAAATTATACAAATACATTGATACGCCAACTCCAAGGCTAAATGGAATCAGAATACTGGCATGACTTATAATCACGGCCTCGAATGCCTGTTTCTTCAGTAATTTTTTGTCGAGCTCCATCCCAACGATAAACATAAACAGAATAAGACCGATCTGACTCAGGAAACGCAGGTTTTGAAGGGATTCGGCTGGAAAAATAAAATTAAAAGATGTCGGAAAAAGCAGTCCAAATAAGGAAGGGCCCAGGAGTAAACCTGCGAAAGTTTCTCCAATTACAGCTGGCTGTCCGATCTTCCTGAAAGCAAATCCCAGCAGCTGAGTAGCTGTAATAATTATGATAATCTGCAACAACAGACGGGGAAGTGATTCACTGATATTAGTATGAAACAGATTTGAGGTAAGTTCGTTTTTGGGATTTAAAATAGCAGGGCGGTCTGGTAAAACGGAATGATCCAATGCAGTACCCTTATGAAGAAGATAAAATATCAACCCTCCAAAAATTGCGAGCAGTGAGATATATATTAAAAAATGTTTCGCATACTTCATCCGACTAAATTATTGTTATTTTATTTTCATACTGCAATTTTTTATTTGCTGATATTTTAAACGATAATCCTACGAATCAATTTAGGTATCTTTGATACTTTAACTAACAACTGACTATGGAGTTTAAATTCAGTGTTATTATCCTGCAATCATGATTTTACTGCTCTCAGTGATTTACCAGGATATTTTAAAACCACTTCTTCAATTCGATTACTGGTTATTTCATGAAATTAACCAGGTTTGGATAAATCCCTTCTTTGATCTGGTATTACCGTTTATGCGGCAGCAGGAATTCTGGTATTTTTTTTATTTATTTCTGCTGGTCTTTGCTCTTGTAAATTTTGGCATAAGGGGCTGTCTGTGGTCTGTATCTTTGATCATGACCGTGATAATCAGCGATCTTCTCAGCAGCTCTCTGATTAAAACATTAATTTTTCGTTACCGGCCTTGCAGCGATCCTGAACTGGCAGACAATATCAGAGTACTTGTGAATAACTGTCCCCATAATTCCAGTTTTACTTCGTCGCACGCCTGCAATCATTTCGCCGCAGCATGGTTTATTTTTATAACTTTAAATCAAACCGGCTCCTGGCGATGGATCCTATTTATTTGGGCTTCTGTAATTTGTTACGCTCAGGTTTATGTTGGGGTTCATTTTCCACTGGATATAGCGGGCGGTGTAATTTTGGGTACCATTGTAGGACGTGTGATGAGTTTATTTTATATGAAGCAGTTTGGCACTCTTAGTCTAAAGTAATTCCAACATGTTAGCATTTATAATACTTTTCTGTTTAATTTTTTTGAATGGGTTGTTTGTTATGGCTGAGATTGCCCTGGTTTCTGCAAGGAAATCGAAATTGGAAGAAATGGCTTCCAAAGGAAACTTAAAAGCTAAAGAAACTCTGCGCCTTACTGAAAGTCCGGAACTTTTTCTATCAACAGCTCAGATAGGAATAACCCTTATTGCCATTTTAACAGGATACTATTCCGGTGAAAAATTCAGTGACGACTTTAAACCTTATATTGAAAAAATTCCCTACCTGCAAAGGTATGCCCACAGTATTGCCACGGGACTGATTGTAATTTTCGTAACCTTTCTTTCTATTTTATTCGGTGAACTAATTCCTAAACGAATTGGTTTATTGAAAGCTGAACGAATAGCACTTATAGCGACGGGTCCTATAAAACTTTTTTCTCAAATAGGATATCCGATTGTTGCTCTGTTAAATTGGTTAAGCAATATATTTTTCGTGTTGTTCTCTATAAAACCATCACCCGAAGGCAATGTGACTGAGGATGAAATCAAAGCAATCATCAACGAGGGAACGGAACAGGGTACTATTAAGGAAGCAGAACAGGATATTATTGAAAGAGTGTTTCACCTGGGTGACAGAAATATTACTTCACTGATGACCCATCGCAGTGATATCATTTGGTTCGACCTTACCGAGACAGAAGAAATGATAAAAGAGAAAATTATAAGAGAACCTCATTCCGTTTATCCGGTCTGCGATGGTGAGATTGACAATATCAAGGGTATGGTGGCAATTAAAGACATGTATGTTGTTGTAGACTCCACCCCGTTTAAAGACATTATGAAACAGGCACTTTTCGTTCCTGAAAATAATACCGCGTATCAGGTACTTGAGAAATTCAAAGAGACCAAGACCCACACCTGTTGTATCGTCGACGAATACGGAAGTCTGCTGGGCATGATCACATTAAATGATATTCTGGAAGCATTGATTGGTGACATTCCCCAACCGGATATGACAGACTATGAAATCGTAAAAAGAGATGACGGTTCTTTTCTGGTGGATGCACAAATTCCATTTTATGATTTTCTGGCCCATTTTGATAAAACTGAATGGATGAATGAAGGAGAACATGAATTCGACACTTTGGCCGGATTTATACTTCATCAACTGGAGCATATTCCAAGAACCGGAGAGAAAATAGAATGGAAAGATTTTAAATTCGAAATTGTAGATATGGATGCACAACGAATTGACAAAGTGCTCGTCAAAGAAATGAAGGAAAAATCAAAGGCAATTTAGTTTGTGGCACCATCCCGCACTTTTATTTTTTTCTTACCAGCATTCTTCTTTTCATAATCCTGTACTTCTTTTGGCTTAACCATTACCTTGGAAGCAACGTTTGCGGAATCAGAACCCGGACTGGTTTTGGGTGTTTCCAATTTTCCCAGAGTATAAAATTGAGTTTTATAAATCATGCCGGTAGATGAATTGTAGAATTTCCAATATCCATCGCGTATAGCCACTCCATCATTTTTTACAATGACTGTCTTATACTCGTTCAGGTGATCAATGTCTTCCACAACCAATGTGTCATATAATTTATCAGGATTCAATGCCCTCCAGTTTTCTTCTCTTAATAGTGCACCGGAAGAATTAAAATACTGACAAAGGCCGTCTTTATTTCCCCATTTGTAAAATTCGAGACCGATCAGGTCGCCTTCGAGGCTATACAAACGCCAGGTTCCTTCTTTACGGTTATTTTTATATTCCCCCTCCTCTTCGTAACCAGGTTCTCCCCTAACCTCATCTACCCGGTTTACCCATTTACCCTGTTTCATAGACTTAGAATCCACTCTATTAAGTGTGTCTCCTTTTACCCCAATTATAAAAGATCCTGCCTGGGAAAAGGATCTAATACTAATGAAAAGGAGGAGAATTAGAATAAGTCTTTGCATAATGTAAGCTTCCTGCAAAAAACGATCCGGTAAGGAAAATTGTTGCGATAACAGGTGGTTGGAGCTGACTATATTTGCAAACTTAACAACTGTTTATGCTTAAATTACTGTGCTTCATTTTGCTGATTATCAATTCTTTATGCTGCTACAGTCAGAATAAATCGATCGCCGATATAAAGCAGGAGCTGGAAAAATCAACCAATTCTCCTCTTTATGTAAAGGATGTAATGAAGAAAAAATTCGAATTGGACACCGTCATAGTTACCAGAACCACTCATTTTGCCAGTCTGGCCGATAGTTTGGCTTATACGGGAAAACTAAAGAAGGTTTACGGCCCCTATACAATTTCGGGAAAGAAATTTCTGGTTCAGATCCTTGCCCGGCTGCCCAACAGCTTTTATAGAATCAGTCAGATTTTTATAGATACTACCGTATTCAGATACAGAGTTGCTGATAGTCTTGGAAAATCAATTATAAAGAAACTAAAAAATGACCAGGACAGCTTTGAGCATTTGGCGCAAACTTATTCCATGGGAGGCGAATCGATAACTAAGGGCGACCTTGGATGGGTCGCCAAAGGGGGTGTTTTACCTGCCATAGACAGACAATTGTCCAAGTCTAAAAAAGGAGACGTCTTTATGGTTTGGTCCAGCAACGGCCTTCACGTGATCAAGGTCACAGACGGGCCTAAGCAGGATAATGGCTTTGCCCTGATGATGCGGGTTTTTTTATAAGAAATACTGCAAACCTAATTCGTAGCCCTTCAAGCCAAGCCCTGAAATCGCTCCTATACATTTTGCTCCAATAAGCGAACGAAGCCGGTATTCTTCCCTGGCAGCAACATTGCTGATATGTATTTCCAATACCGGCGATTTGATTGCAGCTACCGCATCTCCAATTGCAACAGACGTATGCGTATAAGCAGCCGCATTTAACAATATCCCGTCATATGAAAACCCCACCCGTTGTAATTCGGAAACGAGTTCACCTTCCACATTACTTTGAAAATAGTCAATCTGAACCGAAGGGTATTTTTCCTTCAAACCTTTCAGAAAATCTTCGAATGTCTGTCTGCCATAGATTCCCGGTTCCCGAATTCCCAGAAGGTTCAAATTAGGGCCATTAATTATTGCAATCTTCATTTTGTAAATATATGGAAATACAAAAATGTTGCATGTGTACGTAAATCAAGAATGTTTATAACATCCGCAGCAGCAGTTGATCAAAATAATCCATTTCTGCATTTTTTTTATCCAATTCCATGAAGTATCTTTGTCCATCTAATTTGTAGACTGCCCGAATATGACTTATTCTGCTAATTCTTTCCATGTCTGTCGTCCCTGTTGTAAGGGATGTTGTTGTTGAGAAGTAAATCACATCCTCCAACTTCTCTTTACTTTTCTAAACAGGTTATTTGATACATGGACAATACAGCAGACATATTGAATTCTAATTTAAGCCACCAGATCAGTAGACTTTCAATTTCCGATTCTCTTCATTTATTCTCAGAATTGTTTCCTGGCCAGGTATGTTTTTCTACCAGTTTCAGCCTGGAGGACCAGGTAATTCTGCACCATATTGTTTCTGAAAATCTGCCGGTAAAAATTTTCACACTGGATACCGGCCGACTCTTCAATGAAACATATGCCGTGTGGACGGCCACCAGGGAAAAATATAAAGTTTCGATACATACATATAGTCCGAATACGTCCCTGCTTCAGACATATACAGATCAAAAGGGGCCCAATGCTTTTTATGAGTCCGTTGAAAACCGTAAAGCCTGTTGTTTCATAAGGAAGGTGGAACCTCTGAAACGAGCGTTGTCGGGGCAGAAAGTATGGATTACCGGAATCCGGTCAGAGCATTCTGACAACAGGAGCCATCTCAGTCTCCTTGAATGGGATGAAGGCAACCAGCTTAATAAATATAACCCCCTGCTTCATTGGAAGAAAGAAGAAGTGAGACAATATATTTCTGAAAACGAAGTACCCTATAATATTTTGCACGATCGTGGTTTTGTGAGTATTGGCTGCCAGCCATGTACGCGTGCCATTCGTCCCGGGGAAGAATTTCGTGCAGGGAGATGGTGGTGGGAAGATGCGGATAAGAAGGAGTGCGGAATACATGTGAATACAAACATTAAAGTATGAAAGTATGGGAGTATGGGAATGTGAAAATAAAATGTTTTCATTCCCATTCTCCCATACTCCCATACCCCCATACTAAGCAAAATGACAGACTATCTTGATGAGTTAGAAAGTGAAGCAATCTACATTCTACGTGAAGTAGCAGGGCAGTTTGAAAAACCGGCGTTGCTTTTTAGCGGAGGGAAGGATTCGATTACGCTCGTGCATCTGGCTCTGAAAGCATTTCGCCCGGGGAAATTTCCTTTTCCGCTGGTTCATATTGATACGGGGCACAATTTTAAAGAAGCTCTGGATTATCGTGACCAGCTTGTAAGTGAAATTGGAGAAAAACTGATCGTGCGTAAAGTGGAAGATACGATCCGTTCCAAATCTCTAAAAGAACCGGGAGGCAAGTTCGCAAGTCGAAATGCACTACAGACATTTACCCTGCTTGATACCATCGAAGAATTCGGATTTGATGCCTGCATTGGTGGCGCCAGAAGAGATGAAGAAAAAGCAAGAGCGAAAGAAAGAATATTTTCTGTGAGAGATGAATTTGGTCAGTGGGATCCTAAAAGACAAAGACCTGAATTGTGGAATATCTACAATGGTAAAATTCAGAAAGGTGAGAATGTGCGTGTTTTTCCCATTAGTAACTGGACAGAACTAGATATCTGGAATTATATACGCCGCGAAAAAATTGATCTGCCAACGATCTATTTTTCTCATGAGCGGGATGTGATCTCACACGAAGGCCAGCTCGTTGCCGTTTCCTCTTTCATACAACTGGAAGTAACGGATGAGGTTATGCGAAAATCGGTCAGGTATAGAACAGTAGGCGATATGACTTGTACGGCTGCTGTGGAATCAGACGCCAGCACTATTGATGATATCATCAACGAAATAATTCTTACCCGTACCAGCGAAAGGGGAGAAACAAGGATAGATGATAAAATTTCGGAAGCGGCGATGGAAGACAGAAAAAAGAACGGTTATTTCTAGTTAAAAAACATTTGAATGGATCTTTTACGATTTATAACAGCAGGAAGTGTGGATGACGGGAAGAGTACCCTGATAGGAAGATTGTTGTATGACAGCAAGAACATCCTCAGTGACCAGCTTGAGGCACTTGAAAAACAAAGCAAAAACAAATTAGAAGGAAGTATTGACCTGGCACTTTTAACCGATGGTCTTCGCGCGGAAAGAGAGCAGGGAATAACCATTGATGTTGCCTATAAATATTTCTCTACACCAAAACGTAAATTCATAATTGCAGACGCACCAGGACATACACAATACACACGGAATTTGGTTACAGGAGCATCCAATGCTCAACTAATGATTGTGCTGGTAGATGCCAGAAATGGCATCGTGGAACAAACCCGCCGACATACCATAATTGCATCGCTGCTGAATATGCCTTTTGTAGTTGTTGCAATCAATAAAATGGACCTGGTAGAATTTTCGCAGGATGTTTACAATAATATATTGATTGAATATGCATCTGTTGCCAAATCACTGGGACTGAAAAATATTCATTTCATACCCATCAGTGCATTAAACGGAGATAATATAGTTGATAAATCAGTTCATATGAACTGGTATGATGGTCCTACCCTGCTGGATTTCCTGGAAACTATTTCCATAGAATCAGAAACCAATCTTACACATGCCCGGATGCCCGTACAATACGTAATCAGACCTCAGACAGATGAGCTGCACGATTACCGGGGATATGCAGGAAAAATCATCAGCGGCATTTATCGTAAGGGCGACGAAATAATTGTTCTGCCTGCGGGTCTTAATAGTCGCATCACGCGCATAGAAAAAAATCGGCAGGATGTGGACGAAGCTCACGCAGGTGAAGCTGTAATCCTTCACGTAGAAGACGATATTGATGTGAGTCGTGGTGATATGATTGTTAAAAAAGACCATCAGCCAAAATTGGGTCAGGACCTGGAAGTGCTATTATGCTGGATGGACAGTAAACCACTGAAAGCCGGAAATAAGTATTTATTACAGCATAACAGCCGACGAATTAAATCTGTAGTCAAGGAAATTGAATACAGACTGAATGTAAATTCATTTGAAAAAGAAGATGGAATAGAAAGTATTGGATTGAATGAAATTGTTCGTGCCAAAATAAAGACGGCATCACCCCTCGCCTACGATCTTTACAAAGAGCTTAGGGTAAATGGCGGACTGATCCTGATTGATGAAACCAGTAATGTAACTGTCGGAGCCTGTATGATTCAAGAATGATTCTTTAATTCTGAAATGGAATGGACCAAAAAAAACAAATACATAAAGTAATTTTCGCAGGTGCAGGTCCGGGGGATCCGGAACTGATCACGATTAAAACTGCCCGCCATTTGAGAGTAGCTGAAGTTATTATTACCGATCGTCTGGTTAGCGAAGTCATTCTTGAAAGATATTCTAACCCGAAAGCGCTGATACTGCACGCAGGCAAGCAAAGAAGAACTGATGGTTCCACTCCCCAGCACATCATTAATGAATTGCTAGTTGACTATGCACTTCAAGGGAAAAAAGTAGTTCGATTGAAAGGCGGAGATGTTTCAATTTTCTCAAATCTGCTGGATGAATTGCAAGCCCTGAATAAATATGATATTTCTTACGAAATCGTTCCAGGAGTTACGGCAGCCTGCGGCGCTGCGGCATATGCAGGCATTCCCCTAACGGCCCGGAATCATGCGCAAGCGGTACGTTTACTAACCCTGCACCAAATCGATATTATTCAGTCTGCTTACTGGACTGAACTTGCACAAACCGAGGACACGCTGGTATTTTATATGTCTGGTGATACAACAGACGAACTGGTGAAACAATTACTGAATCATGGGATCCAAGCTGACAAATACATTGCCGTAATTGAACAGGCAACAACTCCTTTACAAAAAGTGATCAGTTCGCCAATTTATGAATTTGAAAAAGATTTCGGAAAGGGTAACTATCATTCCCCAACGCTGATAATAGTTGGTAAAGTTGCGGGACTTCATGAAGAATTAAAGTGGAAGGCAGAAAAAGAGAATAAAGGTGAACTCTATTTTAAACCAGTTTCAAAAAATAAGGAAGAGGAGGTTAGAGCATGATCAGCCAGGAAAAAAAGAAACAAATTAAGGAATTCATCGACTCCCTCAATAAGGAGGAGCAAACATGGACCATAGGATTTCTCGAGGGCATTCAAAATGAAAAATCTCCGGTGGAAAATCCTCCCCGAAATAATTCTGCAGAAAATAAAAAAATAACGATTGCTTACGGAACAGAATCGGGCAATTCTAAAAAAATTGCAAATCTCTTTGCCTCACGTGCGAAACAGGAAGGTATTCATGCAAAGATTGTGAGTCTGGATCAATACCGGTTAACGGATCTCCCGAAAGAAGAATATTTCCTGACAGTTATCAGTACGCAGGGCGAAGGTGAACCACCGGCCTCTGCCAAGAAATTTTATGATCATATTCATCAGAACGGATTCAACTTACCCAAACTAAAATATGGAGTGCTTGCACTTGGCGACACTTCTTATCCGATGTTTTGTAAAGCGGGTGAAGATGTAGATCTTCAACTTGGTCACCTCGGCGGAGAACGCATCCTGGATATCCAACGCTGTGACGTAGATTTTGAAACGGATGCACATAACTGGATGAATGTTGCAATTCAGAAAATCAGCGGTAACCAATCGGATGTACAGCCAGCAGTTAAAGTCATTAAGAAATCTTCGGGCAAAAAAATATACCGCGGAAAGATTCTGACCAATATAAATCTCAATGACAGGGGATCTGCCAAACAAACCCATCATATTGAAATAGCCTGCGAAGAAGTTTACTACAAGCCTGGAGATTCCCTTGGAATTGTTCCGCACAATCCTGTAGAGCTTGTTGAAGCAATCATATCACTTACCGGATTAAATGCGGAGAGAACATTTGTGCACCGAAATGAAACCTGCTCAGCTTTTGAACTCCTGCATAAAAAATTAAATATTGTTTATCTTCCTGAACGGGTGGTTGCCAAGTACGCAGACCAGATTAAGGAGGATATTCCACAAATAAAAACCGGACTGCTTGATTTAATCAGGCAATATCCGGTAAAAGAGCCGGCACATTTTGAAACCTTCCTTCAGCAACTGGAGCCTATTACGCCAAGATTATATTCTATTTCTTCCTCGCTGGAAACTGTTGACGGAGAAGTTCACCTTACCGTGGCCCGCGATAAATTTACTATTGAGGAAGAATTGAAATACGGACTATGTTCGGATCATTTGTGTAATCTCAAAGCAGGTTCCGAAGTTGATTTTTATATACATCACAATGATCAGTTCAGATTGCCGGAAGATGATAAGGATGTGATCATGATCGGACCCGGTACCGGCATTGCGCCTTTTCGGGCATTTTTGAGTGAGCGGGAATCGGCGGGTGCCAGCGGTCGTAACTGGCTGTTTTTCGGCGACCAACACTTTATTACCGATTTTCTTTACCAGACGGAATTGCAGCAATGGATCGAAACTGGTGTATTACACACACTGGATCTTGCATTTTCCAGGGATCAGGATGAAAAAATTTATGTTCAGAATAAAATCAACCAAAAGTCCGGAGAATTTTTTCATTGGTTGGAAAAAGGGGCCACG
>DATHPV010000323.1:0-4224 GCA_035483495.1 Puia sp. | reverse complement strand
TCTGGGTTATTTATACAAGAATGATCTCAAGAATTATGAAAAAGCAGTTTACCACTTAAAAATTGCGGTAGAAAAAAATCCCGCCGAAGAAGATTTACATGTCGCTATATCGGAAATCCTTAAAAATCAAAACAACGATTTTCAAGGAGCTCGTCTTCATCTTGAATCGGCTGTCCAACTCAAACCGGATGATGCGCAATACCACTTGGAATTGGCTAATTTGCTAAGTGATAAATTAAAACTTTACCGGGAGTCAATAATTCAATACGAAAAGGCTTTGACCTTAAATCCCAAATTGGTTTATTTGCATTCACATATTGGGATTGCTATGAATAATTTGGGTGATCATAAAGAAGCCGTCTTTCATTTTAAGAAATATATTCAATTTTATCCTGACGATGCCCTAAGTTTTTCAAACCTGGCAATTTTTTTATCACAAAACCTTGGAGATAATGATGAGGCAGAGTCGCTAATTAAAAAATCGATTGAACTGGATCCCAACAATGCGGGTTATTATCATACTCTGGGATTCATTAAAATGGAATTAAAAAACTATTCGGAAGCTATAGCGCAGTTTGAGAAAAGTCTCGATTTAGATCCAGAATATATTAATTCTTATTTCGATCTGGGTAAAATACACTATGAAGTTTACAAAAACTGCCTGCTAGCAAAAAAAAACTATGAAAAAGTACTTGAACTAAATCCGAAAATGGCCGAAGCCCATGTAAATCTTGGTGTCCTCCTTTCAAATTGCTATTCAGATCATTTCGGTGCAAAAGATCATTATGAAACTGCTCTTCGAATAGATCCCAATCTTGAACAGGCCAACCATAATCTTAAAAGTCTATTAGAAAGAAATTTAGTTAACCCATAAATATAAATTCTCCTCTCTTGGATAAGTCCAACAAAATAAAACAAATCTTCCTTTCGTATGCATGGGCAAATATGGAAGTGGCTGACGCTGTTGAAAGGGAACTGACGAATCTTGGTTTGGGAATTACATTATTGAGAGATATCCGGGACATCGGTTATAAGAGCAGTATCAAAGAATTCATGCATCGCGTCGGTAAATCAGATTACGTGCTTATGTTGATCAGTAACGAATACCTGCAAAGTGAAAATTGCATGTATGAAGTGACGGAACTGTTGAATTCGCACGAATTTGAGAAAAGGATTTTACCTATAATATTAGAAAGTGCGAATGGTATTTTTAGTCCGTCCAAAAGAGAACAATATTATGTCTATTGGGACCAAAAATTGAATGAAGCGAAAGAAAGAACCTTTAGATTTATAAGTGCAGATTTTTTAGAGGTACAAAGAAAAATTCAAGGTATCCAAATGAATCTGGATCTTTTTTTTTCCAAAATAACAGATTTGAATATCATACCCTATGCTCAATTAAAACAAAAAGGATTTAAGCCGCTTCTGCAAATCATCGGCATTAACGACAAGGGCCTATTGGAAGAACTTTACAAAGTTATTCAGGAACCAAATCCCGACTTGAAAGAAGCTTTGTTGAACGAATTGCTTATAAAATATCCCGGGAATGAACATATATACTATCAAAAAGCATACTCGGCCAGTGCTCAAAAAAAATATATTCTGGCTGTACAATATTACAATAAAACTATTCAGGCAAACAAGAACAGTTTCGAAGGGTATATTGGCCTTGGGGCGATCCTAAGCAATAACTTTTCTGAGCATGAAGAAGCCATACTTGACTTTGAACAAGCAATTTCAATTAATCCAAGGGCGGTTTTGGCCTATTTGAATCTGGCAACTGTGTATGTTAAATTAAATAAAATAGACAAAGCTGTCGAGCAGTGTGAAAAACTGATCTCATTTGACCCACAAAATATCGAAGCGTATGATCGACTCGCCAATATTCACCTTAGGCACACCAAAAATTTTAATAAAGCAAAGGAGATCTATGAAAAATCCCTGTCACTAAATACAGACGATGGCACGAGATACGGAAATTTCGGATTCCTGTTACAATATCAGTTTAAAAAACCGGAAGAGGCACTTGAGCAATATAAAAAAGCAATCGAGCTTGGAACGAATAATCAGTACGTGTATTATGATACGGGGGTTATACTTGCTACCCGTTATAATGATAAAGAAGGCGCAAGAAAATATTTGATGAAAGCTATTGAAATCAATCCGGATTTTTATAATGCCCATGTTGACATGGGTATATTAATGGAAGATTATTTCGAGGATTATGGGGTTGCCATGGAGTATTATGAGAAGGCAATCGCCATTGAGCCAGGAAATGTCCGGGGTTATAATAGTTTGGCTGAGTTGCAGATCAAATATTTAAAAGATATTCCCGCGGCTAGAAAAAATCTTGAAAAGGCATTGAGTTTAAACCCCGACGATGCTAATACTTTACTCAACTTAGGAATATTTTACAGTCAATACCAGGTTGACGATCATCTCGCAAAAACCTATTACGAAGAGTTTATAAAACGAGGAGCCGAATCAGAGCATTTGGTGTCAGCGCATATTAATCTTGGGAAACTTTTATCTGAAAAATTCGATCGGTTTGATGAAGCAAAAAATCATATTGAAAAAGCCATAAGCCTCAATCCGGAACGGGCTGGTTCTTACGTAAGCCTCGCAAAAATATTATACCACAATTATTCTCAAATTCCAGAAGCCAGATCAGCATATGAAAAGGCTTTAAGTATAAACCCTGAAAATATGAATGCCTTAACAGGGCTCGGAGCTATTTTCTGTGATAAGCTCAAGGATTATGAAAAAGCAAGGGAACTATTTGAGAAAGCTATTTTCCTGAATGCGGAGGACTTTACAGCAAATTTTAATATGGGAACTCTCCTGACCAATACATCAGAATTTGAAAAAGCAACTATTTTGTTAATAAAAGCTCTGGAAATTGACCCCTCCAAAGTCATTACACATCTTAAACTCGCATCCCTCTACCAAAATCACCTTTTGGACTATGAACGAACTGTTTTTCATTTAAAAAAAGCGGTTGAATTGGAGCCTTCCAGATTTTATCTACATAAAGAAATTGCCGATATTCTTTCAGAACATTTCGACGATTATGAAGGCGCACGGATTCATATGGAAATGGCGGTTAAAGACAAACCGGAAATGTATTATTACCATTTTCAATTGGCCGAATTGCTCGGAGATAAACTGAAATATCACCGGGAAGCTATAACTCACTTTAAAAGAGCTCTGGAACTTAACCCGGCAATGGATTTTTTATATATCAGAATTGGTCGAGAACTGAATGCATTGCATGATTATGATGGCGCCATTGGCTATTATTTAGAATATATCCAACTCCATCCTGACAACGCCGAAGCGCATGCGTCTGCAGCAGTGATATTGGGGCAGAAATCGGGTAGAAATGAAGAAGTTAAATATTTCCTCGAAAAATCGATCGAACTAGACCCAAGCAAAGCATATAATTACTTTAACCTCGGTTATCTCGCACAGGAAGCCAAGAATTATTCTGAAGCGATCACACAATATGAAAAATGCCTTGAACGAAATCCGAAACATTTACGTGCCTATTTCAATCTTGCACTGATTCAAACTAATATTTTTTCCAACTTTCCCGTCGCCAAAAAATATTATGAAAAAATCCTCGAACTAAATCCAGACGAGGCTGAAGCTCATGTAAATCTGGGACTTATCCTTTCCAACGTGTATAAGGATCACTATGGAGCTAAGGCTCACTATGAAACTGCTATTCAAATTAATCCGAATCTAAAACAGGCAAATGACAACCTCAAAGGTCTCTTAGAGCGAAATTTAATTAACTGATTAAAAATCGCTTCCAATCTTTCTGAAGAGACTAGTGCACCGATTCGATAGCCTTCACTTTTAGGCCGTTTATTCTGACTACATTCAGAATTTTAACCTGTTCGCCCAGGTTCGAAGGACTAAATTTTTCAGTGGATTGCCTGTCTGATTCTTCACATAATTTTTCAAGGTTTGCCTTAATCTTGTGAAAAAATTCAGCATATGATTATTGTTTGCTGATTTTCGAAATCAGATTAACCATATCAGACAGGTTGCTTGTCGCACTGTAATGACCCGCCAGTGTTTCGTCGAAAATTGTTCGAGTACCTATCACCGGTATCGCGACCCGGATCATGACGTGTATTGAAATATTCGTACCCGAATCGGCAAATTCGGAAATAGTAACTGTCACAAGCGGGTCTGCATTTGCCTGAAAAGTCGAGT
>DATHPV010000322.1:0-3022 GCA_035483495.1 Puia sp. | reverse complement strand
ACATTGGATTTTGCAGTTGTGTAATCATTGCTAAAGCTTGCCATATCAGAGCTCTTAATTACTGCCAGTACCTGGCCCTGTTTTACATAGTCACCAGTCATTACTTTAATCTCGGATACCTGACCGCTGATGGTGGGATAAATTTTTATAACATTATCTTCATTGAAATCAACTTTGCCCGTCAGCGTCAGTGTATTTAAAACACGCGAATTGCTAACCGTATCAATTTCAATTGTTTTTAAGAGTGAGTCTGGTAATATATACCCTTTTTTTTCTTCTGTGGATGCAGTACCATCCTTGCAGGACGAAAACCCCATTACAATAAGTAAAATTGCGACGAAGTTAATTTTATAATGTGCTTGCATATAATTTGCTGAGAGGTTAAGGTTGAAAGAAATCAGTTTCTGTATAATAATTGATGTCTTCAAATGCGCTGATACGGTTGAATTGTATATTGTTTGATGAAAGAATATTGTCTTTATACGATCCGTAAAAATCCAGAAAATCCAACAGGGTAAGATTCCTCTTTTGATAATTTATTAATACTTCATGCAGTAGCCGGTCAAAATCCCTTAAAAATTTTGGGTCGATCGTCCGGTACATTTTATCATTTGCAAATGCTTTTTCCAGTGCATGAGATACATTCTCCTGTACTGTTGCTTCGGCATTCAGTTGCAGAGCAGTATTTACCTGTGTATTTATTTTTGCTGACTGGATATTACCTTTGTTGCGGTTAAATAATGGAAGATCTATTGCGGCACCGAGACTTGTTAGATTATTAATATAGGAGCCTTGCTGATCATATGCGAGTGAGAGCGTCAGATCAGGTACGCCAAGTGCTTTTTGATATGAGTAATTTAAATTGCTTGCTTCCACATTCGTTCTCGCAATCTGTAAATCTGATCTGTTTTTATATGCCGAATCCAGTAATGTAGTCAATGAATATAACGCCGGATCCATATTTTCCATTTTAGAAGAATCCAGAATTGGAAAAATAAAAGACCCCTTAATCTGAAGCACTAGCCTTAACTCACTTTCCTGATCATTTATCTGACTAATTAGGTTATTGTATTCGCCCAGTAGGGTATAGAGCTGAGCTTTTATTCGAACTACTTCTTTTTCAGCTATATATCCCTTGCCTTCCTGTTCTTCAAAAGCACTAACAACCTGCTGAAGAGAAGTAATTTCTTCATTGTAAACCTTGGATGATTGAAGAAGAAAATAAATATTGTAAAAATCTGTTCGCAAAGTATATTTCAAGGTACGTATCAGATCGTAAAACTGATATTCTGCAAGGCGTGTATTGGTCTCCGCTATTTTCAGTTGTTTTTTTCTTTTACCTGCAAGGTAGATGAGCTGAGAAAGCTGGGCTGTCAATTCACCACCTGACGAATCAGGACCTACAGGAAAGAATTTTTTTGTTTGTGAATTATACAAACTATAAAATACCGACAAATTGGGATTGGGATAAAGTTTTGCCTGAATTTCAAGGGCTTTTTGAGATTGAATATTATACTTTTGAGCCAGCAATGTATAGTTGCCTTTTAGGAAGATTCTCTCGGCACTGTCTATATTAATTCTTAAAGTATCGGCAGGAACCTGACCGGATACATAATTAAATGCACAGGATAAGACTATTATTACGAGTGTTCTTAATGACATGACTATTTTATGTAAGTAAACTTTCAACAGCAGACTAATGTACGGCGGCATTTAAACGAAAACCCATCCCATGTATTGTTTCGATTTGAACAGTGGCATCTTCCTTAAAGTATTTTCTCAGTTTTGTGATGAATACGTCCATACTTCGGCCTAAAAAATAGTCATCTTTCCCCCAAACGTTAAGTAACACTTCTTCTCTCTTTAGAATTCTATTGGGGTGTTCGCATAAGAACAATAGTAATTCGGCTTCTTTTTGAGTCATGTTAAATGCCGTTCCCCCAATAGATAGTTTAAGGTCTTTAAAAGAGAATTTCATTTTCCCGATTTGAAAATTTAAAATTTTCTCAGAGTACATTTTCTTGGTTCTGCGTAAAAATACATCGATTCGCAAAAGAAGTTCTTGCATGCTAAACGGTTTAACGATATAATCATCTGCACCGCATTCGAAGCCATGAATCCTGTCCTCTTCAAGGGATTTAGCAGTGATCAAAAGAATTGGGATCTGGTCCGTTTGTTGACGTATTTTTTTAGCGACTGCAAAACCGTCTTTATTTGGCATCATTACATCCAGTAAACATATATCGAAACTCTCTTTACTAAATTTATCGATGGCTGCCTGACCATCCGCACATAATACTACCTCATATCCAGCATCAGCAAGATTATCTTTGATAACGTACCCAAGAGAAAGGTCGTCTTCTGCCAATAAAACTTTTGATTTTGTATTCATTTGAGCATCATTTATAACTTAAATCTAAAATGGTATAATTAGTCGGAATTCAGTTCCGATTCCAGGTAAACTGTGAACGCGGATTTTACCGTCATGACCGTCGATGATCCGTTTAACAAAATTTAGTCCTAACCCAAACCCTTTTACGTCATGAATATTTCCTGTTGGAACACGATAGAACTTTTTAAAAATATTTTTAAGGTATTTTTTTTCGATGCCTATACCATTGTCTTTGACTGAAATAAAATAATCCGATTCTTCTTTACCTGCTTCAACGATGATGTGAGGTGAGATTGAATATTTCAATGCATTTTCCAAAATATTAATAATAGCCAGTTCCAAATGACCCTCATCCGCATGAATATTGGTTTCGTAATTTTCTACTTTTAATTCAACGAGCGCATGTTTTTGTTCAATTAAAGGTTGGAGTTTATTCAATGCCTGTTCGATCAGCTTAGCAGGTTGCACATTTTCTTTTTCAATGGGAAATTTTTTATTTTCTGCAGAAGCTGATTTTAATAGTTTTTCAACCTGATTTTGAAGATGGGTCGTTTGATTTTGAATGATTGATGAATATCTTTTTAGCCTTTCTGGTTTCTGACTTATATCATTTTGAGCTAATACGTCAGA
>DATHPV010000321.1:0-7172 GCA_035483495.1 Puia sp. | reverse complement strand
GAAACGCTATTGTCTTTTTTGGCAATATAGCCGTCAAGACTCGAAACCATATGGATCGTTATTTTAAATGAGTCCATCGTCATCTGACTGTCATTTGGGAAATACAAATATCATCTAAATACTCGTTACCAATCCGTCACTAATTGGTTTCCGGCCTTCTCTGACTGACAGAAAAATCCATTGCTTTCTGACTAAATAAAATCTGTAACACTTAAATTTAGGTAGCAATATTTCCTTACGTCACTAAAATAAAAAGCTATGCTGACCAATGCAGGACGTTTAATAATATTCTCCGTTATTTGTCTGATTACATTTGCATCGTTAGTGGGATGCAACCAGCAAACCAGTCAACAACAACCCATTGTCGCTGAATCTGATTCCACTCCGGGTTTTACTGGAAAAATAGATCTTGATATAAGAAACTCGACGCCCGACTGGAATGCTTTCTTATACAAAAAGGCTCCCAAAGGCGCGCCGAACGTACTTTTTATTTTATTTGATGATACAGGTCAGGCAACCTGGTCTCCTTATGGTGGCATGGTAAATATGCCAACGTTGGAAAGGCTGGCAAAAAATGGATTGACTTATACCCAGTGGCACACCACTTCGGTTTGTTCTCCAACGCGCTCCACTTTACTAACCGGAAGAAATCATCATCTGGCAGGCTTTGGTTCCATTTCCGAATCGGCTGTAGGTTTTCCCGGATACAGCGGGCACATACCGGAAAATGAAGCGACGATCGCTACCATTTTACGCAATGCCGGCTGGTCCACTTTCTGGATCGGTAAAAATCATAATGTACCAGTAGATGCATTCGGAATGGGTGCATCAAAAAAAGACTGGCCACTGGGTTTGGGATTTGATCGTTTTTATGGATTTATTGGTGGCGAAACAAACCAGTGGTATCCTGCACTTATAGAAGATAATCATTTTATCCAGCAACCCTATCTTCCTGAACAGGGATATCATCTGTCAAAGGATCTTGCCGACAAGGCCATTCAATATATTCGCGATTCCAAACAATCAGATCCTGATAAGCCGTGGTATATGTGGTATTGCCCCGGCGCTAATCATGCGCCGCATCATGCTCCGAAAGAGTATATCGAAAAATATAAAGGGAAATTCGATTCCGGTTACGAAGCATACCGCGATTGGGTATTGAAACGGATGATTGAAAAAGGCATTTTACCAAAGGATACTAAATTAACTCCACTGAACCCGATGCCCAGGGGAACATTTTCTCCCGCAGATAGTGTACGTCCATGGAATACACTCTCCCCGGAAGAAAAAAAATTGTTCTCCCATATGGCGGAAGTATTTGCAGGTTATTCAGAATATACCGATGTCCAGATCGGACGTGTGATTGATTATCTTGAGCAATCGGGACAACTGGACAATACGCTGGTGATTTATGCTGCAGATAACGGCGCTTCCGGCGAAGGCAGTCCGGAAGGATCTGTGAATGAAAATAAGTTTTTCAATGCCTATCCTGACGACGTAAAAGATAATCTGGCGCTCATGAGCAAACTGGGATCACCTGAAACCTATAATCATTATCCTACCGGCTGGGCAGTTGCGTTTTCTACACCCTATAAAATGTTCAAACGTTACTCAGGATACAGCGGTGGCACCTGTGATCCGTTGATCATCTCCTGGCCAAAAGGAATCAAAGCAAGAGGCGAACTGCGCAGTCAGTATTATCATTGCACAGATATGATGCCTACGATACTGGAAGCATGTGGTGTTAAGATGCCGGATGTGGTGAATGGAATGAAACAGGAGCCTTTGTCAGGTGTATCCATGATATCCAGTTTTGATAATGCGAACGCGCCCACTAAAAAAGAAACACAGTATTTCGAGATGGTTGGCACCAGGGGTATCTGGAATAAGGGATGGATGGCGGTTACCGAACACGGACCCGTGCCTGTGAATCTTGGTCATTTTGATACAGATGTGTGGGAACTGTATCACACGGATGTGGATCGTTCGCAGTCAGACAACCTTGCTGCACAAAATCCCGAGAAAGTGGAAGAACTTAAGAAATTATGGATGGAGCAGGCGCAGGCAAATCATGTTCTGCCATTGAACGATCTGGATGTTGTCTCCTTTCATAAATTAGAGTATCACGCCGAAATACCCGCAAACGGACAGTTCGTTTATTATCCTGGAACGACTGAAATTCCGGAAGCTTCTGCGGCGCCGACGCTGGGACGGTCATTCAAAATACTGGCAGACGTTACATTAAAACCCGGCGTCAATGGAGTGATCGTTGCGCAGGGTGGACGATTTGGAGGGTACACGCTCTTCGCCAAAGACGGAAAGATCAACTTTATCTACAATTTTCTTGGCATGCTGCCTGAGCAAAAATTAACGACGATGCTCCCCGCAAGCGGTAATCATGTTATTGGAGTGGAATTCATAAAAGAAAAAATGAGTGCAAAAAATGAAACATTGGGCACGATGAAATTATATGTCGATGGAAAGGTAAAGGCAGAGGCTCCGTTTCGTACACAGGCTGGTCATTACGCATTGACCGGAGAAGGTCTCTGCATTGGATATGATAGCGGCGATCCGGTGAGCAAAAGTTATAATTACCGTTTTCCATTTACCGGAGAAATACAAAAAGTAATCTATTCAGTCGGTAACGATTCGTATGCAGATATTGAAAACGAGTTCAGAGTAAAAATGGCTACGCAATAATGAATAATTCAGATCATCGGTGTAAAAAATTTCTGAAATCTTAATAAAGAACAGAAGGCAAAAATGCACCTGCAGGCTCGTTGTAAAGGCCCTTACTCATTAATGTCATTGGCTCCACAATGCGCAGTCCGTTTTGCAGGCACCAGCGCAGCACTTCTGCATTACGCGAAGGAAGCAGAAAACCCGGGCCTGAAAAATTCGCTGAAGCGCCAATCAATGCCTTCAACCCGGTATTCGTGGCCGCGATAGTATGTCCCAGGAAACCTACCTGGGTCGTATAACCGCTAATTTTTCCATCGAACTCAACAACAAAAAATGTTCCTGTTCTGATGGCACCGGACAGTTCAGAACCGCGTTCATGTCCATGTATCTGATAACATAATTCGTTGCAGGATTTCAGATCCGATTCATTTCCCACGCGAACATCGTATCCTGGAAAACGAATGCCGGGCGCAGCGCCCTGAATTACTGAAAGAGGTTCCCTCACATCGAACCCGAGTTTTGTGTATAAAGCCAATGACCGGTTATGATAAGCGGCCTGTACCAGGCGTACGCCTGCAAGTTTGATTTCTTCTGCCCGAAGAAGAACCTGCTCCATCAGTTTTCTGCCTACATCAGCATTCTGGCAGGCGGTGTCAACTGTGATCGGACCCACTCCTCCGATCAATCCATTCTCCCACAGAATATTGCTTCCCACAATTTGCCCGTTCTCCTCAGCTACTACAGAATAGATTCCTGCACCGGAAAAAGCATAGTTCATTAACCCTACGGCCATTTCAGTATGCGGAAAATCCGGTGGAAAATGATGTGCTTCCGCAATGGCCTTAAATGCGTTGTAACAAATCACCGCGCATGTCTGCGCATCTTCAGGTTTTGCGGGTCGTATGAGAAGTTTCATATATAATAATTGAGTCGATTAGTTAAGATCAGTGCCGAAGCTATTAAAAAAATGAATGATTAAATTTAACTTGTTAACTGGTTTAAATACCCGCAACTAACACGTAAATCTGGCATTTATGCCCAAAAATCGAAACAATTTGACCGCCCGCCGAATAGGTTATGCGAAGGGGAAAATGCTTCGTTTCTTTACACTGTTGAAGCGCACAACTGATCAAAACCTTTGAAACTAAACATCCAAAATCCGAAAAAACCGAATCCTAAATCCTGAAAACCAAGAATTGACGTACGACAAAGCATTTGCTGGACGGCTGCCGAAAGGTGGCCGTTCTCTATTTGCGGAAAGAGAAAGTGGCTGACGAAATAATAATTGCTGGTTGGTATTGCTTCTATAATTCGGAGATTTATATTGTTCCGGCAAATAATATACCTTTTATATTTATTGTCATACAAATAATTTCATGTTTAAAAAACAGGAATATTGGAAAATTGGAATTGTTGTATCTTTTTTAATTTCGATAAAGGCAGTAAACAATGAAGATATCTGACGATCACAATCAGCGTATGGCAAAAATGATTTTTGCCTCAGTATATCCGTTGTATCTGACCAAAGTGGTTAACAAGGGAAGAACGGAAAAAGAATTGCAGCTGGTGATTGAGTGGTTAACAGGTTTTAATGCCGGCGAGCAAAAGAAACTTATCCAGGAAAAAGTGAATTTCGAGACTTTCTTCGGACGCGCGAACCTCAACCCCCAGGCGAAAACTATTACAGGCCTCATCTGTGGCTATCGGATTGAAGAGATAGAAAATAAGCTTACACAAAAAGTCAGATACCTGGACAAGCTGGTTGATGAATTGGCGAAGGGAAAGAAGATGGATAAAATCCTGCGCACTGTAAATTAGGCAACGCAATTGAGAAGGGTAGAGTCACGCCGTTTTGCTTTCCACAGACAGCAAAGTGAACGCAGTTTCGATGAACTATCATCATTACTCTGCTACGGTAAAATTTTACTGCCGAACCGCTGTTATTCAAAGAGCGCTGGCACTTCGGCTTATTCAATTGATAATGAAAAATATCAGATCGAATAAAACATATAAAAAATCCGGAATATTGCCCACAACGGCTGAAGTTTTTACAGCGGATCATTTTCCTTCACCTTATGCCTATAGCTGAAAGGAGGTGTTGAAGCGAGCTGATTAAGTCTCAAAATCAGTTCTTCAGAAGGAGGTTTTTGTGTTCGTTCTGCGATGTCAAGTTCATTGAAAATTTCATCTGCCTTTAAATGGGGTTCAGCAAAAAATTCAGTCTTTGGTTTTGGATTTTTGAGTGGTTTTTTCATTTCAATGGGTTTATTCAAGCTACGTAAAACGAAATGTCTCCTGTAATTTTTATTATCCACAGGGTGTGAACTATAAATTAGACCCGCATTTCTTTTCGTTATAACTTAGGACACCTTATTCTGCCATCATGAAACAGTGCATTTTCTTATTGTTGGTTTTCATTCTGAACTTCCGTCTCAGTTATGCTCAAAAAAATCAAACTTATTATTCAACGCTTTCGTATGGCGAAACCCTGAACGGCTTCCGGGTCCAGTCGGTCTATCTCAACGACGCTGATAAACCCATGGGAGCCCGGTTCATGCACACCCGCACTGGCTTCACACTGGATCTGCTGGAGATCGAATCAGTACCGCAGGCGTTTATTTATGTGAACAGTTATCCCGTATCCGATAAGGGCGAACCGCATACCCAGGAACATTTGCTGCTGACCAAGGGAAATAAAGGTCACGAACTGAATACGCAGGTAAGTATGTCCCTGGCCAGTTCCAGCGCCTTCACCGATCAATTGAATACCGATTATCATTTTAATACCGGCGCAGGGCCCGAAGTATTTTTTAAGATTTTCCACAAATTTATGGACGCGCTACTCTTCCCGGATTACACCGACGAAGAGGTGAAACGCGAAGTGAGAAACTGGGGTGTGGCAGAAGGCCCGGGCAAGACATATCATTTGGAAGAAAAAGGTTCGGTGTATAACGAGATGAGCAGTACGTTTAGCAATAGTTATGCAATCTTGTACGATACAATTGGAAAGATTCTTTATGGTAGCCATCATCCCATTGCCTTCAACGCCGGTGGTCTTCCCAAAGACATCCGGATACTAACGGAGACGGATATCTCAAAATTTCATGCCGCGAATTATTGGTTGGGAAATATGGGCGCCATTGTTTCATTGTCGGGAAATATGGCGCTGGATAGCATACTTAATCGCATGGATGGTATACTCGACACGCTGGACCGGTTTTCCGTGAATATAAAACACAGTCCGTCCATACTGCCCGGGCCTCAGTATGAAACTCCCGGAAAAATCCGGATACTGGATGTGCCGGGTGAAAATGCACAGCAGGCGGGAAATATGATTCTGTTTTATCCGCCCGACCTGAACCTCAACGTCCGTGAAAATATTGAGCTGTCGAATTTCTTATGGGTATTTGCGGGCGACGCCACTACCAATCTGTATAAAATTTTTGTGGATGGCAAGCTGAAACTTCCCGGAATAGATGCACAGAACGTCTATGCTAATTTGGACGATAAGCAAAAAAACCCCATCTACATTGTATTCGAAGGTGTGCCGGCAGAAAATCTGACCGTGGCAAAAGCGCAACTCCTGCGACAAAGAGTGATGGATGAATTGAAGCGTGTCGCTGGTTTTCCAGATCATTCATCAGAGCTGCTCGCTTTTAATAAAAGATATGAGAACAGCCTGATGAGTCTTGTCCGCTTTTTCACAAAATTTGAAAACAGTCCACCCAGATTCGGATTCAGAAATACCGGCGGTGGATGGCTTATCGAGCTTACGCTGCTCAATCAGGAAAAAGAATTCAAGAAATCGATTGGCTTTCAACCGCAGATCAATGAAATCAGGGCGAGACTCGCAACGGGTAAAAATATCTGGAGAGAAGATATTGAACAATGGAAGCTGCTGAGTGTGTCGCCCTGGGTGATAGCGGGAAAAACCAATCCCGCGCTGAACACTATCGCTGAAACTGAAAAGAAAAAGCGGGTGGAGGCGGAGATTAAAAAACTGGAATCTGATTATCACGTGAACTCGGAATCTGCAGCGATTCTGAAATATAAATCTTACTACGACTCCAATACTTTGGTCCTTGAAAAAATGGAAAGGGCACATGTTGTTCCGTTCATCCAGAATCCGCCGCTTACGCTCGACAATGAACTGGTTTATAAAGAAGAAATGTTTCACGGAACTGTTCCCTTCGTGACGTCCGTGTTTAATAATATGACCAGCGCGACTGCCGGTATCGCTTTGAATCTGAAATCCGTGCCGGCGAATCAACTGGTTTACCTCGCCATGCTTCCGGACTTACTTACGCAAACCGGTATTCTGAAAAACGGCAAAGCGACTTCCTACGAAGATATGATTCAGCAGGAGCAGCAACAGATCCTGAATATTTCCGGAAACTATACTTCGTACGCACAGATCGGCCGGGTGGAGCTGGTGGTGAAAGCATCGGGAAACACTGAATCGGAATCGAAGCTGGCCTTGGGATGGATAA
>DATHPV010000320.1:0-5528 GCA_035483495.1 Puia sp. | reverse complement strand
TGAATTACCGTCTCCAATCCTCCCTGATTTACCCACAAGACGGTTTATAATTCATTCATCATACCCTAAACTACAATTTATGAAAGCGATCTCTACCTTCACGACTTTGGTTCTTATCATTATTACATGTGCTACTTCAGCTATTCTTTATCTGAACGAGAATTACAGCATCTCTGCTGGTCTTACAATTGTTTGGATAGTTTCCCTCACATTATGGATAGGCAAGAGCATGGGCTTTACAGAGCCACTGGTAAACAAGATTTTTGCTAAGAGCTAGTTAGAGAATCGCTGGTATATTGAATAAAAGCCCATCTGAGGGCTTTTTTTTATGCGTAAGGCGGAAGGCATAAGGCATAAGGCGGAAGGCATAACGCGTAAGGCTTTGAATCTCAGGCCTTAAGCTTTATGCCTTATGCTTTACGCTTTTAGGTTTTGTTTATATCGTACCGCAAAAAAAGCTATGCAGGCATAGATGAATGCAGCGATGCTGTTGGATATAATTATGATCAGATCTTTTTTCAGGGCACCATAATATATCCAGCCACAAAGTCCGAGAAAAAGAATCGCCACCCACATCAGCGAAATATTTTCTGCTTTCTTTTCCTTACATATTTTGATGAGCTGGGGAAACGATGCCAGGGTTGTAAGGGCACTTGCTATCAGTCCAATCCAGGTTTGTTGATCCATAATGATACACCTTATATAATAGTGCCAGGGGTTTTGATCGATGACCGATGACCGATAACCGTTGGGCGTTAAGCGTTAAGCATTTTTATGGAATTTTATGTTTGGTGCATCGCATTCTGAAACAAGAAAAGCCAACGCCATGCTGACCAGATATTTCAAAATTGCCTGGAAGAATATTATAAAGTCAAAGGGACTCAGTGTAATCAACATTTTTGGATTGGCAATCGGCATCAGTGCCAGTCTGGCCATCTGGTTTATCCTTCAGCACGAACTGAGTTATGATACATTTCATAAAGACCGCGACCGGATATACCGGCTGGTTTCTGATTTTGGTGGAACGGGAGATCACCGTTACACCGGCACCGTGTCCATGCCCACGGCAGCAGAGGCAAAGTTGAAGATATCAGGTTTTGAGACCATCACCTGTTTTCATAATTATAATGCCACGGTTACGATTCCCGTTCGGGGCACTGAACCTAAACATTTTCCAAAAGTCCCTGATGCAGAAAACAACAACGATCTGATATTCGCAGCACCAGAATATTTCAAAATCTTTAATTATCAATGGCTTGTAGGTAATCCGGTTTCTGCATTAACAGAACCATACCGCGTGGTGCTTTCCACCAGGGAGGCACAAAAATATTTTGGCAGTACAGACTGGGAGAGCCTGATCGGTAAACAGGTTATTTACGATGATTCCATTAAAACAACCGTCGCAGGAATTGTGGAGGAACTGCAGGGCAATACTGATTTCACTTTTACTGATTTCATTTCGTACAGTACCATCGATGCCGGTTACCTGAGAGGAGTGATGCAGTCATTCAACTGGACTTTCTGGGATTCGCACGTGCAGACATTTGCAAAACTGGAAAAAGGAAGGGCTGTTGCGCCGATAGAGAAAGAGTTGACCACGATGGTGGGTAGTCATTTTAACTGGGATCCTGGTGCCTACAGGGTTTACCTCCAGCCACTTTCTGATCTGCACTATAGCACGAAATACCAAATGGATTATGGTAAGCAGGCTAATCTGTCAACTTTGTATGGACTACTTGGAATTGCAGCCATTATTTTAATTATAGCTGCTATCAATTTTGTAAATCTTTCTCTCGCTCAGTCGTTGCAAAGAGTTAAGGAAATCGGCATACGAAAAATATTGGGCAGCAGCAGGGCAGGTCTCTTATATCAATTTCTTACGGAAACATTTCTGATGAGTTTACTGGCACTGATTATTTCTTTACTGATAATCAAACCAATCCTTGCATTTTTTCCTTCTTTTGTTCCCAACATATCGTGGTCGGATATGCTGACTACGAAAACGATTTTGTTTATCATTTCACTGCTTGCAATTACCACTCTGATTTCAGGCCTGTATCCTGGTATCGTGTTGTCTTCCTTTCAGCCGGCGAATGCACTAAAAAGTAAAACAGGTGTGAAGGGTGGATTCAGTGATCGTTTCCGAAAAGGACTCATTGTTTTTCAATTCACCATATCACTGATATTTATCATCGCGAGTATTTTTGTTGGCAATCAGATTCACTTCATGCTCAGAAAAGATCTGGGATTTAAACAGGATGCCATCGTAACATTGAATACGAACGGTTGGGATTCTGTAAGCAAGAGAAAATTATTTGCAGAAAGAGCCAGGAATATTCCTGGCGTAGAACGCGTGAGTATGGATGACATCCCACCTGCCGTGTTGGGGAGCCCGACGATGCCCTGCATTTATCATGGAGCCACTACTTATAATATTGGAGTGAACCTACGGCTGATAGACGAACACTATATTCCATTGTATCAGATCAGGATGGCGGCAGGTAGAAATTTCTTTGCCGGAGATACTCTTCACGCGGTGATTATCAATGAGACCTGCGCGAGAATGTTGGGATTTAATTCTCCTGATCAGGCAATCGGCAAATTCCTGCAGACGGGAGGTCCGGATATGAGGGGAAGCGAACATCTCGTTCCGGTGGTTGGTGTGGTCGCTGATTTCAATCTGCAACCCCTCAGCCGAAAAATTACACCGGTCGTGATGTATTCGATTCCTGCTAATGAAAAATCTTACAGTATAAAATTAAAGACGTTGGGCTCTGACGTCGGTCATTTCACAGATGCGATGGATAATATGGAGACGATCTGGAAAGAAGTTTTTCCTTCCCAACCCTTCATCTATCATTTTTACGACGATGCCATTGCAGGTTTTTACACCAAAGAACAAAAAACTTCGCAACTGGTGTACCTGGCGATGGGCATTGGAGTTTTTATTTCCTGTATCGGCTTGTTTGCGCTGGCAGCACTTACTGCAGAAAATCGCAGAAAAGAAATCGGCATTAGAAAAGTATTGGGCGCCAATGTGAGTACGATCGTAACGATGCTCTCTAAAGATTTTATGAAACCGGTATCGATTGCCATTGTTATTGCATCACCGATAGCAGGATATTTGATGAACCGATGGTTACAGAATTATGCATACAGAATACATACCAGCTGGTGGATATATGCGCTGGCTGGTGCCGTCGCCCTGTTCATTGCCTTGATCACCGTGAGTTCACGCGCCATCAGGGTGGCGATGGCGAATCCTGTGGAAAGTTTGAGGTCGGAATGATTTTGTAAGTGTTTCGAAGACTCAAGACTGAATAACAGGGGAGGGTTTTAGAACCTTTAACAATTCGTCGCGTAAAAATCCCTTCAGGCTTAGATCTTCGTCCAAAGATGGCCAATGAATGCCTGTGCCATTAGCAATAAATTTATATTTCAGGATTTTGGCTTTGGAAGCTTTTTTCAAATTTGGATAGGAGGACAGATTTGTACGTATAACGAATCCCGTATTCAAAATAACATTCATGATATTGAGATCAGGATGTATGTCCAGCTTTTTAATGCGCAATTTGTTTGCGAATATTAATTCCTCAATCGCATCAAACTTGTTATCATCATTAATCGAAGTGCTCATACCATTTTTGATTGAATAATACCACATTTGCAAGGATGGTCTGTAAAATTAATCTTTTTTCTGAAGTTTTGAAACCTGGCCAATATGCAACTTTAACCGGACTTAGCCATGCTTTTCCAAACGCCTTTCCCTTTACAAAATGCACATGAGGTGGTTCATCATTTTCTCTACTATAAAAGAAAAAACGAATTCCCTGAATAGTTAATAGCGTTGGCATCGACAAACTCCATATAAATTATTGAAAGAATAATCTAGATGTAAATCACAGTAATGGTGGTAGGCCGATACATTTCACCCTTTTGATGGAGTATTAAAACCTGTTGAAACCAAATTAACATCTTAAAAACTTTAGGGGTAATCACCATGTAAAATGAGATAGAAGCTATTAGACTATATGCATTTACTTTGAATGCATATAAATCTTATGTATCTTTACGCAATGCTCCGTTTGTAACTCTCAGGAGTCATGAGATAAGAATATGGTAATTCGTCAGATCACATTATTTATGAGTATCGTTATACTCTATGTTACGCCCGTAGTGCTACCCCGCATCATTTGGCTGGAGCGCTCCCAAAAGACGACCGGGGTTTTTTCTTTTGAGGGAAAGGGGAGTGCCGGAGAACAAATAAAGCTTTCCTATTCTTTTATATATTATATATATAGAAATCAGAAGATCTGGTTCGAAGGGCCTGGCCATATGCCGTTAAAGGAAGGAGCAATTGTTCCAGTAAGGTATCAAATTAACAACCCCGCAGATGCCAGAGTGGATACGTTCTATGGATTATGGGCAGATGTAACAGTTTATTGCGGAGAACCACTGCTGATGCTAATCATTATTTTTTTAAATCGGGGAATATTCCCGCGGGGATCAAGAATACGCCTGATGTTTAAAAAACCATTTTTACAAATAGTCAATTAGTACTCATGACTTCAAGGCATTGCATTCTTATGTATATTTGAATATGACTTACTCCACAGAACTGTTGAAGGGAACTTTAAAAACGATTATCTTAAAACTACTCGCAGATAATAAGAAGATGTACGGATATGAGATTACGCAAAAGGTAAAGGAGCTGACGTCCGATAAAATCCAATTAACCGAAGGTGCTCTATATCCGACACTACATGCTCTGGAAGCCGATAAACTGGTGACCACCGAGGTGGAATACATTGGAAAACGTATGAGAAAATATTACCGGTTAAGCCAGGAGGGAAAAGTAAAAACAAAAGAGAAGGTTAAGGAAATGTCGAACTTTATGGAGTCGATGGTTTCCCTTCTCGATCTGAAGCCTAAAAAGTCTTAGCGATGTATTGTTTAACGGATCAGGAAGTTGATTTTATTCTGCGGGATATCATCGATCGTGGTATCATCACGGAAGACCTGCAGTATAATTTGCTCGATCATATTTGTATTCTTATCGAGCAAAATCTGGAACAGGGTCTTGATTTTAAGGAATGCTATTTTTCTGTTATTAAAACATTTTACAAATTCGAGTTATCTGAGATTGAAGAAGAAACCAGGATTCTTTCATCTTATAAACATCATTTGGTCTTTAACAAAAAACAGTTTTTTTCTCTGGTATTTGGAATTTTCATCGGTCCTTTTATTCTTTATAATATCCTATGGATTGATTTGAATTGGCAGTCAGAGAGGTGGGATATTCCAAGAGAAGTTTGGGGAGCTTCGCTTGCTTATGCTCTTTGGCCTGCTTTAATTATTTTGGTCATTTTTCTTACTCCTGAAAAATTGGAGCCGTTGATTCCAAAGCAATCCACGATAATAATTGGTATTAAGCCTTTCATAAAGATAATTCCGAATTTTTAGCACTGTTTTTATTCCGACCTTAAACTTACTACAGGATGGCTACGGCCTCGTTAACCACCGGCCTA
>DATHPV010000319.1:0-2099 GCA_035483495.1 Puia sp. | reverse complement strand
TTGTTTTACAAAAAATCAGCACAGATGTTTTTTTTGCAACAGGACTACCGGCATATATAATCAGGAAAAACACTGGCACTATCGCTATGGAAAGTATTTTTTTCATCGGCAATGCAATTTTAATATATACTTGATATATCTATGATTTGGAAATCAGCATTTATAGTACTTTAATTCTGATATTCCGAAACCAAACATCATTTCCATGGTCCTGCAGATCGATATGACCAGATTTGAATTTAGCGAAGCCGGTCATTTTGCCAAATTTGCTTGCCTTCACAAGTTCGTACCAGTTCTGATCCCAGAGAGTCGTTGCAACAACCTGAACTCCGTTTAAAAACAATGTCAGTTTTGCGTGGTCCAGTCTTATTTCAGCGTCATTCCATTCGCCAACTGCGTGCACGGGCTCGCTGGAAGAGGCGATCAGGTCATATAAATCGCCTGCCCGGTGTTTATGAATTTTTCCATCAGGGTGACCTTCATTATCCAATACCTGCATTTCAGGTCCTGTTAAATAGGGCGATTCAAATTCAGGTGATTCATGCACGAGAAACATAACTCCACTGTTTCCGTTTTTTGATATTTTCCATTGAAGTTTGAGATCAAAGTTTTCATACGAAGCATCGGTACAAATATCACCGGATTCACCTTTTAGAATGGAGGCGGCGCGATAGAGCGTGCCATCCTGAATTTTCCAACCCTCGCCAAATGTTTTTTTATTGTAAGTATGCCATCCTGCAGAAGACGTTCCGTCAAATAATAATTTCCAGCCCTGTTGTTTTTCAGTATCAGTAAGCTGATTGATGGTTTGTGCAGACAAGGAAATGAAAATCACCATCATTAAAATGACGGTGAGGCAAGTATTTTTTATCATGAATTAATCTTTAAGTGAAAGTATATAAGTAACCATTACTTTAACATCAGCAGGCGCCAGAGCCGGATGGGGCGTCATTGGTACTGTTCCCCAAACTCCGCTTCCACCGCTTATGATCTTTTGAACCAGCCTGTCTACCGTCGTGTCGGCAGCGGGCGAATATTTAGCGGCTACCTGAGCATAATAGGGACCGATAATTGCACCCGGATCCGTTTTATGAAGTTTATGACAGGTTGTGCAATCGCTGGCACCGATGAGCTCAAGACCTTTTTCTGATGCTGCAGGCACAGGTGCAGGGGCAGGTGGTGCTGCTGCGGAGTCTGTCTTACCGGAAGACGAACCTGAAGAATTGCAAGCCAGCATAACACTGCAACATACAAATAGAATAAGAATGGTTTTTTTCATTTCGCGTAGTTGAATTAAGAGGATAAATTTCGTTAAAATTATGGGAACACCTAATCCTATTTTATTCCCAGAACGGCCCGATTAAAAGACTCGTCAGATCCCGTTCCTGCGAAATCATCAAAAGCTTTTTCAGTAACGCGGATTATATGGTTTTTGATGAATACGGATCCTTCGGTTGCGCCGTCTTCCGGATGTTTTATGCAGCATTCCCATTCGAGTACGGCCCAACCTGAATAATTGTATTGGGTAAGTTTGCTGAATACAGATTTAAAATCCACTTGTCCGTCGCCCAGAGAACGAAATCTGCCGGCACGATTTATCCAGGACTGATATCCTCCATATACGCCTTGTTTACCGGTAGGATTAAATTCAGCGTCCTTTACGTGAAAGGCCCGAATACGTTCATGGTAGTAATCTATATAAGTCAGGTAATCAAGTTGCTGTAAAACAAAATGAGAAGGATCATAGAGCAGACACGCACGCGGATGATTATTAACTTCCTCCAGAAATCTTTCATAAGTGATGCCGTCGTGCAAATCCTCGCCGGGATGAATTTCGTAACAAAGATCCACGCCGTTTTCATCAAAAACATCCAATATGGGTTTCCATCTTTTACCCAATTCTTTAAAGCCTGTTTCCACCAAACCTTCCGGTCTCTGTGGCCAGGGATAGAATGTTGGCCATAGCAATGCACCGCTGAAACTCGCATGAGCTTTAAGCCCCAGGTTTTTTGAAGCCGCAGCGGCATATTTCAATTGCTGAACAGCCCATGCCTGTCTTGCCACAGGATTTTTTCTATACGCTTCAGGTGCGAATCCAT
>DATHPV010000318.1:0-8798 GCA_035483495.1 Puia sp. | reverse complement strand
CAAAATGGAAAATGTATTGAATCCTGCTTTTTTCCAAAATGCTACCCAAACAGATACACTCGCAAATACGGACTGGACAAACGCAATTTATCAGAATGGTACTGAGCAGAATTACAATCTCTCTGTATCCGGATCCACGCCAACTACAAATTATTTGCTCTCGGGTTTTTATAATGATCAGAAAGGAATTTTCATTAAAAACTATTCTAATATCGGCGGAGTACGTGTGAATACGGATTTCAAACTTGGAGACTATATACATATTGGAGAAAACCTGGCAGTCTCGTTGCGAACAACCTCTCCCGTAGGTTCAACGGTACCAATGCTTAAAAACGCTCCATTTCGCTCGCTTCCCATTATTCCATTATTTAACGAAGATGGGACTTACGGTTCAGTTCCTCCGGGTTATCCCATTCCTTTCGGAGGTCCGAATCCATTGGGTGTAGTTCAATCCGCGGATATCTCCAATACAAAAGATAACCTTCAGGGAAATGTGTACGCTGAAGTTAAATTGCCGCTGCACCTTTCATTCAAAACCAATGTAGGTTATACATACTATAACGAGAACCAGAATTATTTTCAGAACAATGAAAACTTTGGTCCGAGTACACCACCAACCAATTCGCTCACCAAATACTCCATCCTGAGCACACAGGTTCTAACCAATTACGTGCTTACATATGATCAAAGTTTCGGAAAGAGTCACATCAACGCGATCATCGGATACGAACAGATAACTTCTGACTATAATAATATCAACACGACCATGACTGCGATCGGTTTGCCCGGAAATTCATTTCTGCAAACTTCTAATTCCACCATTTCCACTTCCGGACAGGACGACCCAAATGGATTGATCAAATCATATTTCGGAAGACTGAATTATAATTTCGATAATCGTTATTTAATTTCCGGTTCACTCAGGCAGGATGCAAACTATACGGTCTTCGGGCCTAATAAACAGAAAGCAGTTTTTGGTGCTGTATCTGCAGGATGGAATATCAGTAACGAAGATTTCTTTAAAAATGTTGAATTCCTGAACATGCTGAAACTGCGTGGCAGTTACGGAAGTCTGGGTAACAGCAATATACCTCCTTATTCATATCTCGCTACATACAGCCAGTTCATGGGTACACAGGGAGGTTTTGCAAATGGCGGTCAGAATTTTGCTCCGGATGCGCCGCTGTTGATTGCAAATTCCATCAACTCTGTTCCGAATCCCAACCTTCATTGGGAAACTGTCTATGAAACAGATTTGGGTATAGACGGAGAAGCACTGAAAGGCAAACTTTATTTCACGTTTGAGTGGTACGACAGAACTACAAAAAACATGTTGTATGCCCTGCCATTACCTCAGAGCTCCGGTTTCACTGCACCCTATTTTGTGAACATCGGCGATGTGAGCAGCAAGGGTGAAGACATTACTTTGGGATACCGCGATCACGCCGGAAAATTGGGATTCGACGTAAGTGTTACTATGGGTTTCAATCAAAACAAAGTAACCAATCTGGATAACATCACAAACGACGCTTTATACGATGGCCGGAATTATTTTAACAACCTTGATGCAAGTGGATATAACCTGATGGGTACTTCCAGTATAACAATTACGAAAGCAGGATTACCGTTTGGTTCATTTTATGGGTACAAAGTACTCGGCATTTTCAAAACAGATAAAGATGCTTCAGTCCAGTCTGTAAACGGTAATGTCGCGAAAGCTGGTGACCTGCACTATCAGGACCTGAACGGTGATGGCGCTATCGATGCGAATGATCGTCAGGTAATCGGCAACCCGAATCCAAAACTGGTTTATGGCATTCATCTCGTTGCTAACTATGAAGGATTTGACGTGTCAGCTTTATTTAACGGTGTTGCAGGTGTGGATCTTTTCAACGGAGTGAAAGCATACGAACAATTTCCTTTCTCCGATGGAAATACGACAAGCCAGGTTTTCAACGATTCATATTTCGGAACCACCGGTCTGACCAATCAACCCAGAGCATTAACAGCTGATCCAAATCAGAACTACAATTCCGTGAATAGTTACTTCGTAGAAAATGGAAGTTATCTGAAATTAAAAAACCTGCAGATAGGTTATACATTTTCGAACAGTTTTCTCTCGAAGATCAGTGTTAAAAGTGCAAGACTGTATGTGATGGGTAATAATCTGTTCACGATCACTAAATATTCAGGTCTGGATCCGGAGCTCGGTAGTTCCTATTCCGCCGCCGCTGCATCCGGTTTTGTTGGCAATTCTGTAGGAGTAACAACCCGCGGTGTCGATGTTGTGCCTCAGTATCCGCAAACCAAATTGTATTCAGTCGGACTGGATGTTAATTTTTAATCCACTTAAATCTAATAAAATGTATAAGAAGATATTTTCATTCATTCTGGTCCTGAGTATCATGAATGGTTGTACCAAAGCACCCACGTCTGAAGTGAGTCCTACGAATCAATACGCTACCGGAAATTATCCGGCTACCCTGGATGATGTAAACAGTGTGTTGGCCGCAGGTTATTCAAATCTCAGAGATCAATACCTGTTTGGATTCGACTACCTGACAAAAATGATGGCCAATCTTACCCACACATCTGATGGCGAGTATCCATTCGGAGGATTCGTTGACGTGAATAACCTAGATCCGAACAACGGTATGGCAGGTGGAGTATGGCAGGCTTTATATGCCGGAGTTAAGAACTGTAACGTATCTCTCGCAGCAGATGATTCTTACACCAAGAATTTTGCGAAACCGGGAGATCAGCACGCTGTAGATCTCGCAAGAGGCCAGGCTTTATTTCTGCGCGCTTATTATTATTTCCAGTTGGAAACATTATACGGCGAAGATAATATTGTTAATCCAACCAGTACGGACACACTCGGCGTTCCATTATTTATCGGATTACCTACAAGTCTCGCTTCAACGCAACAGCCACGCAGTTCAATAAAAGCAGTTTGGGCACAAATCGAAAGCGATTTACAGCAGGCAGCTACATTGTTGTCAGGTCAGGTATGGACAGGCAACGACATAGCGAGAGCAACCGAATGGTCAGCTAAATCTTTATTGGGCAAGGCATACGTTTTCACAAAAGACTGGACCAATGCAAAAACCACATTGTTGGATGTGATTCAACATAGCGGTAAGACTTTGATGAGTTATAGTGACTACCGCGCTTCTTTTATCGGCGATTCCAAATATGAATTCAACAGCGAATCGATTTTTGAATTAAATATCGACCCGAATAATAATGGTGACTATGGTGTGTATGGTGGGCCGGCGAACGCGACCTCTATTAACGGATTGATCTGGTCTCCATATGCATTAGGAAATGATGGAACTGAAGCAGGTTCAAATCCTATGGGATATGGAGCGAATATCGGTGTGCATGAAGTGAATGTATTAAGATTCGGTTATAAATTGGGAGCATATACACTGGTGACCAATCCGAACTACAATAGTGCCATCGGACCGAAGTTTAACAATCCTCAGAAAATTATGGACCCTGTTTACAAGGCGAAGGCCCTGGCTGCGCGTACAGACGGTTCAGTCGATCCAAGACTCTATGTGAACTGTGTTCAACCCTGGCTCGATTCACTCAACTGGGACAACAGCAATCCCGGAAACTGGTATCCTGTTTCCCGTCCGAATTATATTCTCGGCGACGCGAATGCAGCGAGTTTATTTGGTTTCGGAATGCGTAAATATGCCAGTCTTTTTAATAATATTGGTAACAATCCTTTGGAAGGAAATAACAAATACATTCTTCGTCTTGCAGATGTCTATCTGCTCTATGCAGAAGCTTCTGCAAACAGTGGCGACAACCCTACTGCTCTGGAATATATAAACAAAGTAAAACGCAGAGCTTACAATCTGCCGGTTGACGTCCCTTCATCAGTTGACTATGCAAGTCTTACCAGTACTACTTCAGCCGCTAATGCCGGAGATCCGGTACTTGGCAACAACCCTTTGTATTATGAAAGATGGGCAGAATTATTTAATGAAGGAACCTGGTGGTTCGATGTTTGCCGCTGGCATCTGGGTGCTTCCGAAGATGCTTTATATGTAACAGCCAGATCACTGAATGGTGCACCTTTCGTATGGACAGATAAATCTTACGCATGGCCTATTCCAATTGGTGAAATAAACTCAAATCCGCTGGTAGCCAATCAACAGAATCCGAACTATTAACAATAAAAACCAAACCGTGTAAAGATTCAGACTTACACGGTTTGCTTTTTAACCGGTGTTTATGCATATTTTCAGCCTGATACATAAAGGTGGGTGGAAGTTTTTGCTAATAGGATTCCAATTCCTGTGCACAGACATCGTCGCACAGAGCCTTCAAATGAATGGAGCCGACCTGAGCCTTCCCATCAGTGGAAAGAAAATAGTGATTGCTCATTGCATGACCAATATCATTCGGTTCAAGGGACATAAGTTTGAAGACAGTTGTGATCCCGCTTATTATTCATCTACAGGGAATATTACCTCTTCCATTGGAGGATTAACTCAGGTTTGGCCCATGGAAGATTCTCTGTTAAAAGATGCACCCCTCGACAGTGCGGTTGCTTTTGAAATGCGTGCCGCTATTGCGAGCGGTATTGATGGTTTTCAGTTTTACTATCCGCTCCATACCGAAAGCTGGGACAATATTATTGAAGCCTATTTTCGGGTAGCCGACAAAGAACATATCAATTTTTCATTCACGTTTTGTATTTCCCATCCATCAGGCGGTACAGAAGATTCAAGAATCGCATCTTATGCCAAAAGGATAAACGAAATATTTATTGAAGTCGGCAGGGATAACTCACATTGGCTTCGTACTCCTGACGGTCGTCTTATAATTTATCAATGGGAAGGAGATGGCCTGGCAGATATTCCGACCGATCTCAAAGGCTTTTCAAGAGCTGCATACGTAGCAGGCGCATACAACAAATTAGCAAATGCGGTGAACGAAAAATTCGCCTCCATTTTCCTGATCAACGAACAAATAACCAGTACCAAGTTAAATGAATACCTCAATTATTTTCCTGCCTGCTGGATATGGACCCTCCCCTACGTAAAAGATTATATTGGCGAAATGGTAGCAGCAACCTGTAAAAAAAGAAACAGAACATTTACCGGTTCAGCCTTTTGCGATTTCTATACTTCCAAACTGCTGGCCCGGGGTACCTGGAATATTTATAGTGCTGAAGATGCTGCTCACGCCGGACTTGAGAAATCCGAACGTAAATACATAACCACGGGGCTTTCTTATAATTTTCGAAAACTGCTGGAATTTGGAATCCGTCAGGATGTGCCCATAATGAATATCATTACCTGGAATGATTATCCCGAGGGTCATCACCTCGCACCCGAAATAAATCACAATGAGGGATTCTCGATTTTACTGAATTACTATAAAAATATATGGAAAAATCTGCCTTCTCCTTATACCTCCAGGGATGTAGCCATCGTCTTCTTTAAAAAATATAAACGCGAAGATGTGCCCCAACCTTATGATTTTAAAGTGGTCGAAATAGAAAAAGGCGCGGGCGCGTCGATGGAAGATTCCATAGAAGTTATTACATTACTTAAAAATTCATCCACACTAACCGTAAATGGTATATCAACCCCGGTAACTGCGGGGTTTGCGGACACGAAATTCAAATCAACACCAGGACCGGTTGAGGTGAGCGTTAACAGCGGACATTCAAGGATTTTACATTTTATTACTCCTGAAAAAATCACAAACCATCCTTATCGTACTGATCTTCTAACTTATTCATATAGTAGCGAGTTTTTAAATTTCTATGAGCCGATAATGGGCAATCCATCAAATCCAAGTAACAAGTATACCAAATGACTATTCAAAAAATCCGTATTTGCCTGTTGTTTTGCTTTTTTGCCATTTCAGCTTTTTCACAATCTCCCGACAAAATGGAGGTTTCCATGGGCAAAACAGATTTACAATTTGTGCTGAATGAAAACGGCCAGCCATACTATTCCGTTTATTTTAGCAAGAAACCTGTTATACTCCCCTCTGCGATGGGATTTTCTTTGAATGACGACTCCCTGTTTTTCCGGGATTTTACTTTTACAGGAAAAGAAGAAAAAACATTTGATGAAACCTGGCAGCCAGTGTGGGGTGAAGTAAAAGATATACGTAATCATTACAAAGAGCTTATAGTACATCTCAAACAGAAAAAAGCGCCTTATCGTTTGCTGAATATAATATTCAGGGTTTTTGAAGACGGCGTTGGATTCCGTTATGAATTTCCAAAACAACCTGATCTCCAGTATTTCGTGGTCGAAGACGAGTTTACACATTTCAATCTGGCAGGAAATCACAAAACTTTCTGGATACCCGGGGACTATGACACGAACGAATATCCATATACAACTTCAACTCTAAGCTCGGTAGACAATAAGCAACTAGTAGAAACCAGCACAGCTATTGCGGTCAGGGTTGCGCCTGACCGTTATGCTGTGCAAACGCCATTGATGATGAAAACAACCGATGGCCTATATATCAACATTCACGAAGCTGCGCTGGTAAATTACCCCGCGATGCAATTGCATGTAGACGGTTCGAATTATCAGCTTTCTGCCCGTCTGGTACCAGACGCAGTTGGAAACAAAGCCTATCTGCATGCCCCCTGTCATACACCATGGAGAACAATTATAGTGAGTGATAAAGCCACAGAGATTCTTTCTTCGAAAATGATATTGAACCTGAATGATCCTTCTGCAATAACAAATACCAGCTGGATAAAACCTATGAAGTTCGTCGGCGTCTGGTGGGAAATGCAAACCGGTAAAAGCAGCTGGAGTTATTCTGACTATCCCGACAGTGTTGATGCGAACGGAAAATTAATTCCTAATAAGACTCACGGCGCGAATAACGCCAACGTGAAACGATATATCGATTTTGCAGCAGCCAATGGAATTCAGGGTGTACTGGTTGAAGGGTGGAATACAGGATGGGAAGACTGGTTCGGTAAATGGAAAGAAAATGTTTTTGATTTTATCACCCCATATCCTGATTTTGATGTGAATGGTATCCGGGAATACGCTAATAGCAAAGGTGTGCAGATGATCATGCACAACGAGACTTCCGGATCAGCAACGAATTACGAAAGACAGATGGATACTGCTTTCCGGTTTATGAATGAGCACGGTTACCATTCTGTGAAGACGGGTTACGTCGGAAAAATAATTCCACGCGGAGAACATCACGATGGTCAATGGATGATAAACCACTATTTGCGTGCAATTCAAAAAGCAGCCTACTATCATGTAATGATCGACGAACATGAGCCCGTTCGTCCCACCGGCTTGCAAAGAACCTATCCGAACTTCATGGCCAGCGAAGCAGCCAGAGGTAACGAATACAATGCATTTGCCGATGGCAACCATCCCGAACACGAAACGATTCTGCCGTTCACCCGTTTAATGGGTGGACCGATGGATTATACACCTGGCATTTTTAAACTTAATCATTATTCAAGTGACACCAGCAAACGGGTACATACAACATTAACGAAACAACTGGCGCTCTATGTAACCATGTACAGCCCTCTGCAAATGGCAGCAGACTTTCCGGAAAACTATGAAGCTCATATGGATGCTTTCCAATTCATCAGAGACGTGCCAACTGACTGGGATGATACGCGCATACTCGCAGCGGAACCTGGAGATTCTTTGGTGATCGCAAGAAAAGAAAAAAATGGAAACCGATGGTTTGTCGGAGCAATAACGGATGAGCATGCCCGTGAGATGACCGCCGATCTTTCATTCCTTGACAATGGGAAGTCTTACGAAGCTACCATTTATGAAGATGCTGAAAACGCCAGCTGGCTGAAAAATCAGGAGGCATACAGAATCAGAAAAATAAAAGTCGACCAAACAACGAAATTAATTTTGAAACTCGCCCCCGGCGGCGGCACGGCAGTTTCAATCAAACCAATTTAGTATCAGGAACTCCGCCAACAGCATTCGGGCAGTTGCATTCTTCCTGACTGCATCTGCATAGATGTACAATCTGCTCCGAAATGGCCACATCGTTGTATTGAAAGAAAAAAGGGTGTTTTTACCTTTGCATTTATGGGTATTTCGAATTTAACTTTGTACAACAAACTGTGCGGTATATTAGGGGAGCAGGAAAGTTTTGAGTTGGTTGAATTTATTCATTCAGAAGTAAAAGCTGAAATGGAAATGGTAAAATCAGACCTCGATGTTAAAACACAAGTGTTCCTAACCAAGGAGGATAAAATTGATTTGATCGACAGAATGGATGTTATAAGAGTTGATCTTATTGACAGAATGAACAAACTTGAAACCAGGCTGACTATCTGGATCATCAGCGCGTTTATTTTAAATTATATAATGCTGATGGTCTCCAAAAAATTCTTCTAAAGTCAACCCGTTTTCGCTTCAGCTCACAAACTACAGATCTTCCACACTCCCATACTCCCATACTTTCCTAAAGGTATTTCCCAGTGAAACTTTCCTTCACTTTCTTTAAACCCAGAGGCACGCCTTCGTATACAAGGTTTCCTCCGGCGTCGCCGGCCCCTGGCCCCAGATCAATTACCCAGTCCGCTGAATGAATCACGTCTGTATTATGTTCTACTACCAGTACAGAATGTCCCTGTTCAATTAAAGCATTAAAAGAGCTCAACAATTTTTTGATGTCATGAAAATGAAGACCGGTAGTGGGTTCATCAAAGATAAAAAGGATATGTCCGAGGCTCTTGCCCTTGCCCAGAAAAGAAGCGAGTTTTACTCGCTGCGCTTCACCGCCGGATAAAGTGTCGG
>DATHPV010000317.1:0-6184 GCA_035483495.1 Puia sp. | reverse complement strand
AATTGATATACTTTCAGAATTCCAGCCTGCCAAAGGTCAGATCGGCTAAGAATAAACATATGAAAACAATCCTGTCATTATCAGTCGCATTGCTTTGCATTTGCTGCAAACAACAGGTTGCCGTGGGCGGAGTGATTCTGGATGAAAAGACCGGGAAACCGGTTGGGAAGGTTTATATCTCGCAAAAAGATATTTTGAAAGATAGGGCGGTTAT
Source organism: Puia sp. (assembly GCA_035483495.1). Lineage (GTDB taxonomy): Bacteria > Bacteroidota > Bacteroidia > Chitinophagales > Chitinophagaceae > Puia. The sequence continues at coordinate 5,970 of DATHPV010000317.1, read as the reverse complement.
AGACCTTGATTCATCAGACCAGAATGGCAGGTATAATTATAAATACCCGTTGACAGGAAAACTAACAGACAGCGTCTTTGTGACATTGTATTTTTATAAAGATGGTGGTGAGCTGGCCAGAAATATTCGCAACGGATTTCAGAACGATACCATATTCTGGCGGCCATAACAATTAAACGCTGGCTAGGGCAGATCACATTTTACAAAATGATTAGAAACTCAGGTATTTATTTGGTGTTGATCATATTACTGTCACACTGCAATTTAGATGACAAGCAAATCGGAACGTTCGGTGTATCACAGGATTTACAGAGTTCTAGGTCAAATCATTTATTAAGGGCAAGGTATCTTCCCGACAAATTTCAGTTTCGTCTGTTTGACAGCTCGGTTATCTTAATTGATACGGCGTGGGCAGAGACGGAATGGATTCACGGCGAAAATGGAAAAATAAATATTGCCGGGGACTCTGGTTACAATATGATCATCCCGATTCCCACAATGAATGATGCCAAATTCAATTTCGAGTTTGAGATGGCCGACCGGACGAACGACAGCTTTGGCGGCGAAGGGCCGTCACGCAATAGACAAGTTATATATCCACGGAAGCTAAACGACAAATTGAAGATTGTGATGGTGCAAATAAATCCGGATACGTCCCTCGGCTGGACGCGGCCCCTGGTGACTGATACAATTATATTCACAAAGATCAAATAGACGTATCATCTGGGTTAACCAATATTGAAACAGGTTTATCTTGCTTTTCCCCACATTTTCTAAGTATTCAAAATTCAATCTTGTATTTTTCAATCCAGGCTTTCAATATTTCTTCATTTTCAATAATATAAGGCAGATCCATTGCTTTGGCTGCCTCCCGCAGGTCACTTACAATTTCCTTCTTGATATTTTCATCCAAACCGGTGGAATCTGAAATTGCAATTTTGCAAATGGCACGGTTCAGTTCATAGTATTTGAACCCGGGATTTTTAATGCCCCTGATTTCAATGGCTTTATTAAAATTTACCAGCGCATTCTTCCAATCAGGAGGCTCCTTGTCTTTTAAGGCGAATGCAAGTTGCCCGGGATATTGATGGTTGAATGGAGACTTGTCAGTGATCGCAAGTGCCCTGAATACGGGTATGACGCGGTCCATGATTTTCTTATTTCCCTGCCAGTTATCGTGTCTTAGATTTTGTGCCTGGCTGAAAATAGTAAATCGCGCGGAGGAAGAAGCCCGGTCGATAATTTTATTGAACTCCTCATCCGTCGTCTTTGGTGTTTCCGTTCCGGTCAATAACTGGTTGACAATATCCAGCGCCTGGGCATCCAGTGTGGGTTGCCTGGCAAGTTTTTCAACGACCGCTTCAAGCGCACTCTGATCAGCAATCCGGAATATCTTACCGATGTAAATCCGCGTAACCAGATAACTGTATAAAAAGCCTGCAATCAGAAAGTAAAGAAAAACGATAACACCGTATAAGCCGCTGTTCGGCACATTGCCCAATACGGGAGTAAGCGCATCTGCGAGCCTGGTTAATAATCCGGGAAGCTTGTTTATCTGGGTGAGACCGACGCCGACAAGAATTTTTGTCAGCCAGTCGGATATTTGCTCCAGGTTGGTGTTAACTTTATAAGCGGTGGAATCTTTGTTCTCATCCGAGGATTGTAATGTCTGCGGAATTCCAAACAGGAAGCCCAGCAGCACGCCTAAAAGAAAACTGCCTCCGGAAATCAGGATACTTATCCCTATTATAGTAGCGCGCGATCCGCTGTTTATGGAAAAGCCATAAAGCAGAATGCCTATGGATCCAAATACATAAGCGGAGAGAAATATAGTGCCGCCCAGGTGGGTGACTTTTTTATCTTCCGGAGTGCTCTCAGGCATATCGTCAGGATTATTTATTAGCGATATCTAATCAAACGGGGTGATATTAGATAGGAAAGTTTGTAATCAGACGATACAGAAGCTCATAAAAGGTACGAATAATACAGACATTCGAAAGTTTGTGAAAATATTATTTTTGACTAAGTGCAAACCATTAGTTCACTGCCAAAATGAATCGCTAATATTCGCTTTCGACGGATATATTTAATCTGCAAAAACAAAGTGCTCATTTTGTTTTTGGTTTGCACAGGTTGTGCAAGTGGATTGGATGGTGAGATGCCGTCCCCCGCGAGACGCGGGGCCGGGCTCTTCGCTGTATTCCCGCCATGGGCGGGAGATGACGCTTCGATCCCTGACGTAGAAACTAGAGAAAATTGTGATGAACGGGGTTAACTAGATCGGTAAGAGGTTAAAAAAATAGAAAGAAATAAAATCTTTTTTAAAAATTCATGAGAATTATTTCAATTTTTAATTTAAACACTTGTCCAATCCTTTGGAATGGTATTACTCTTAATAAAAATATTATTAAGTCTCAAAGATATAGCACCAAAAAGAAAAACGGAAGAAACAACTTCGATAATAAATGCGGGTCTAGTTTTTCCCAGTGTTAATATAAAATTAAAAGAACATATTAATCCTGCAATGTAAATTATTATCATTAGTACACTGTTTGCCTTAGAGAAACCGCCATCCCCAGACCTTCTTTCTATTTGTTTTACTCCTTTAATGCGGGATGTGACTTTTAAACCGTTATCCAGTTTGGAAGTCAAAAATTTTAAATAAAAAAAATCACCTGGGTTAAGTAGTAATGGAGAAATAGAAACCGAATGGCTTTTATTAATTGTCAATATTGGTGTTAATTCTTGGGGCATTTTTTGGATGATCTCAACTGAGAGAACATCGCAATCTTGTGAAAAATCGAAATTAATCGGACTTTCAAAATCATTTTTTGAGATAGGGATATTACCGAAATTCCGTAAAAAAAGAATAAATACCGCTATTTCATCTACTTCTTTTTCCAGATATTTTATTTTAACCTTGCCGGCTTTTACATCTTCACTTGATAATACTTTTTGATCAACAACAATTTTATACAAAAGCCTTTTTCTTTTTGATTGATAACTTGCTACTACTATTGTCACAATAATTGCTATGATTGTAAAAGCAAGAGATGCAAATGAAATATCACGATCGGTCATTGTTAAGTTTTCAACTTAGGTCAAATATACCCAAATACAGATGTTATATTAAGTCCCCAAGATCTAAATATCCTTTGCTAGTTTATTAATGTAAAAGAGCAGTTGCAATGGCAATCACGGCCACAATCAGGATAATCAACTGAAGCAGACCAAATGCAAACTGACTCGATTTGTATACGTCTTTGTTTATCATTTCGGGCGTCAGTACAACCTGTCCGCTTATAACACTATCAAGGTTAGTTAAAAACAAATTAATCCATGCTACAGCGTTAGTTTCAGTTATTTTGGTCCCCTTGGTAAAACCTGCATATATTTTCAATTGTGAACCGGTCTCTTTTTTAAAAACCTGATATTGGTAAAATATTCCTTTTGAAGGAATAAGAATTTTATATGTATTATTCAGATATTTCTTCTTGTCTAATCTATATTCATTAATTACGCGAATAGTATTAAGTATTGAGGTCTGAAGATGCTTATCAGTAATAGTGTATTCTATTGTCATGGCATTTTATAGGGATTTATCAAATATACCGAATGCATTAATTCAGGTTAGAAGCGAAGGTTAGAAATTTTATTTGGAAACACCCCCGATTAACCCTTATACTTGTGCTCGCTCACAGAAGTGGGGATGATTTTCATCCCCATTTTCTTTACATTTAAATCAATAATCATGTACAGCCAAATCGACGCTATCAAGAAATTAGGATTTACTGGCTTTAAAACAATCAAACATTTATGGAACGACTACAGGGTTGTTCCAGATGTCGAAGGCGTTTATGTGGTTTTGAACCCAGACTGCATAAAGAAGTCTCTATTGTCAAAAGGTGTTGGTGGATTTTTTAAAGGACGCGATCCAAATGTCCCCGTTTCTGATTTATCTAAACGTTGGGTGGAAAATTGCCATGTTCTCTATTTTGGGAAAGCTGGCGGTGGGCCCGAAAATAAATCGACTTTGAGATCCCGCCTCAAACTATATCTTGACTTTGGTAAAGGCAAACCAGTAGGACACTCAGGAGGAAGATACATTTGGCAATTAAGCCATCATCCGGAATTAATTGTAGCCTGGAAGGAAACACCTGAGGATGATCCAAGAAAAATAGAAGGCCAATTAATTAAAGAATTTGAAGATTTCTACGGAAAACTTCCATTTGCAAATATTGTGCGGTAATATGATAATTGAAAGGATTACAATTGATTAAGAAAATACTTTGAATATAACCATATCTAAATAAAACTTTATGAGAGAAGTAATTTGTACATACAAAGATCAAAAATATTCAGCGCGGGACGATGGATCAGTCTTAAGACATGCCCGTGATGGTGGGCGAAAACGAAAGATCGACCATCAATGGACTTTTGGCAAACCAAATGACGAAACAGGCTATATGGAAATAGCTGCAGTCAGGGTTCACAGAATAGTAGCAACTGCATTTCACGGAGCGCCGCCAACCAAAGAACACGTCGTTGACCACATAGATGCAAACAGACGAAACAACCGGCCGGAAAACCTCCGGTGGGTTACAAGACTGGAAAACGTGTTACTGAATCCAATAACAGTAAAGCGAATTGAAATTGCTTGCAGCTGTAGTATTGGGGAGGTTCTTGCTGACTTTCCAAAATATCGGGATAAGTTTCAGGAGCCGAATTATTCGTGGATGCGTACAGTAAGTAGGGAAGAAGGACAATCTACTTTACAACGAATGTTATCCTGGGCGAAGACAGATAAATTGCCATTCGGAGGTTCATTGGGTGAACGGATATATAATAAGTCTAATTTGCAAAATCCCAGAGAATCCGATACAATAAAAGCGAAGACTTTAAATGCAGTACAGATCGATTGGAAAGTTCCTTCTGAATTTCCTTTATGCCCTCAGGGTCACACAGAAGAACCGCTCAAAACCTATGTTGAGAATCTAAAAACAGGATCCCTATTCTGTAAAAATGATCACTATTTCTCACTAGTATCGAAGTCTGCCATTTCAGACGACCACCAAAATATTTACGTAATATCAGAGAGTGCAAACCTCAAGCCATGTGCGCTTGCTAAGATTACTTATGAAAACGGAATTTTTGTCCATACAAGTTTTGGTAGCTTTTTCACGCAGGAAGAGGTAGAAAAAGAATATTGCCTGGCTCAAGGTTTTGAGTGGGCGGGTGGAGATACCTTTGATGACAACTGTTAAATATCAAAACAAAAGTACGCAAAACGCGTACTTTTTCGAGTATTTTGAGTAGAGTGCCACGCTCCGCGAAACCTGTTCTGTCTCGTGCGGGGAATACCATCTGCACCATGCGACCGGGACGGACTAGTGGAACCTCGAAGTACCTATTTTAAAAAAATATTTGGGCTTTATCATGATCATGGTGACCTGTTATTCTACCGCCTGATATACAAATGAATTTTTGGAATATGATAAGCAGGAGAGTGATTTGTAATAAATGATTATTTGGATTGCTACTCGGTATATTGTTGGATACTATACACTTCTTTATCTATTAATGCCTGTTCATGAAATTGCCTGCCTTCGGAGCCGGATGCATAATCGGTAACATTGATTTCGTATGCGTTTTGCAATTCCAAAATGATCCAGTCCATGTTTTTAATTGATTTAGCTGAAATTGATTTCGCGAGTTCGAGATTTTCGGCCTCTATCCAGCAGTTTATATAAGCTCCTCGTGTTTGACCATGGACTTCATTTCCTGCATATGGAATTACATGAAAGGTCAGAAAGTAGACCGTCATTAAAATTAATCCAATTTCGATAGTAATATTTGACAATCAGAAAGCCACTATATTTAAATGGTATTTGCCTGATCACTTTACTTTAAATCACCTTCCATGTCCTTCTTAATAATGACCGCAGTGCTGGCCTGGATAATTATCTATGT
>DATHPV010000316.1:0-10028 GCA_035483495.1 Puia sp. | reverse complement strand
GTAGTTGAACATCCTCCATCATTTGTAGCCGTAAGATCATATTTAGTTGTTTTGGTCGGCGTTGCCAGTGGCGTAAGACAATTAGAACAACTCAACGTATTTGAAGGTACCCAGTTCAATGAAACAATATTCGTCGTAGCAGATGAATTGATCTGATAAGAACTACCTACGTTAATAGTTGCATTAGGTGCCAGAGTTATCACCGGATAATTAAATGCAGTAACATGTATGGAATCTATATCTGAGAAACATTTCTTGCTGTCATACCCGGTTACTACATATGTTATCACATTGCTTGGAAGTCCACCTATTTGAGATGCATCTGGCGTCGCCACTGGATTCGCAATATTCACATTGTTCAACCCTTCCGCCGGGGACCAGTTGTATATCGCAGCTCCGGTAGCTGTTAATTGTGTGCTCTGACCCAGACAGACCGAATCGGGCCCGCTTATATTTACGATGGGGGGAATATTTACTGTAACCTGGATGGTGTCATTTTTCTGACATCCATTTATACTTGATCCGGTAACAACAAAATACGTACTGTTAGGAACGGGATTGGCTACTGGATTCACGCATGCAAGGCAGCTTAATGTAGCGCCTGGATCCACAGGTGGTAACCATGTGTAAGTCGTAGCCGCACCGCTGGCATTTAATTGTAATGGTGTGCCCAGGCATATAGTTGTATCTGCTCCGGCATTAACAGCTGGAATAGGATAGATAAATAAATGATTTGGAGTAGTAGTATCAGTCATCGTACTACATCCTTTTGTGTTGGTAGCAGTTAGAGACACTACGTATTCTCCTGCTTTTGAATAAGACACAGCACTAGGATTCGGACCTGTTGCAGTTTGACCGTTGCCAAAATTCCACGACCATGTAAGCGGACCAAAAGGATCGACCGCGAGCTCTGTTCCCGAGAAAGTTAATACGGCAGGTTCACATTGATTCAAGAGTCCATTGATAGCAATTTTCGGTGAAGCAGCTACTGTTATACTCATCGGGAACGAACTGGAGCAGCCCCCGGCAGTGGTAATGCTCATAGTAACAATATATGTTCCTACAGCTGGATAATTATGCGTGACTGAAGGCAGCAGACCAGTTGCTGGCATTGTTCCATCTCCAAAATCCCAAACATAGTTAGTTATTACAGTACCAGCTGCCAGTTGTGACGTGTCGGTAAATTTTATTGTTCCACTATCACAAAGTATACTTTTGTCAACTTTGAACTGTGCTTTTGCGATGGAATCAACAGTGATAAAGTTGGTGCCAAATTTTGAAACATGACATCCCGAAGGATCCACAACAGTAACAACCGGTGGGTAAGGACCGCCGGGATTATAAAAGTGAGAATTTATCGGACCTGTTGTTGTATCAAGCTTGGATCCATCTCCGAAATTCCATATATAGGATACGACATTGGTAGTTGTTGCATCAAACAACACTGTGAGTGAATCACATCCGGCGATAGGAGAATAACTAAGTGTGGGTGATGGTCCCAGAACTGTCACATTTTGAGGAGGAGATTGGGAAGTGCAACCACCCGGACTAGTCACAATTAAATATGGATTATAGTTACCTGCATTTGCAAAAAGATTAGACGGATTCATTGCAATCGAACCGTTTCCATCGGTAAAATCCCAGTCAAAGGATACCGCATAACTTCCTGTAAAAGTAAAAGCATCATTGAACGGAGGGCAGGTAGAAAAATTACCGCTCATGGTGAAAGAGGCTTGTGGAGTACCCACGAAAATATTCTGAGGTGAAGAAATTGACGTGCAGCCGTAAGCATCATTCATCTTAAGAACTACATTGTATGATCCGACTGCGGTGTATGCATAAATAGGCGAAACAGCGTTGGAAGTATTACCATCGTTAAAATCCCAGGTGTAAGTGGGATTAAATCCCCCCGTCGATTTATTGGTAAACCGGAGCGGATTGGGAGCGTTCGGGCAGGATGAGTCTGCAGAAACAGTAAAAGCTGCAACAGGAATTGAGACAGTAATGGCTACGGGGCTGTCCAGACTCGCTGTACATCCATTATTATCTGTTAGAGTCAGGTTGGGAGTAAAAGTTCCTGCCGTAGAATAAGTATGCGAAATAGGTCCCGGTAAAGTAGAGGTGGTACCGTCTCCAAAATCCCAAAACCAGTTTACAATAGTTGATGTCGCAGGATAAGGTGTAGACAAATCTTTGAAACTAAAAGTCAATGCGTTACAACTTAAAGCAGGAGGCGCGGCAAATTTTACCGTGGGAGCTCCGATAACCAAAGGAAAATTAGCCGATGTGTCTATACAACCAGTATTTGATGTTGTAATTAGTCTCACCTGGTAAGTCCCCGGTTTGGAATAAGTGTAATCAATAGATGGATTGCCGCCCCCTGAAAAGTTTCCATCCCCTAAATCAAAGAGATAGTTAACCATATTGGGGTCAGGAACGCTCGTAATATTGATAAGAGTATTCGTGCAAACCGGATTGCCTGAAAAACTGACTACCGCACCCTGATTAGCAGTTACGACGTGAACGGATGAGGTATTGGAGCAGGCTCCAGTGGTGGCAGTTAGGGTAACATTATACGATTTCGGCGGACCCACCGGATAAGGATGAGTAATAGGTCCCGCTGAAGTAGAAGTGGTGCCATCTCCGAAATCCCATAAATAGGTGGTTACAGGACCCAAAGAAGCATCAGTAAATATGAAACTATTTGTTGTAGCGCATACCGTCGAAATTTTAAAATCTGCCAGTGGCGGATTTACAACGATAGTGTGGGAAATGGTATCCCAACATCCATTGTTGTATTCAGTTAGTTGAACATTGAATGTTCCGGGTTTCACGTAAGAATAACTTGGATTTGGGTTATTGGTGTTGTCAATATTGCCGTCGCCGAAGTCCCAATACCATTTATTGGCAGTAGTCGGAGATGCCGAAGTAAATTGAACTGCAGATGCAACACACGCAGATGGTGGAACAAAACTGAAATTCACGGGCGTCGGTTTGGATGAGCCAACTTGTACTATTCCGGTTGCAGTTGCAGCGCATCCGCCATTAGTCGTTATTGTTAATGTTACGGTCCAGGAACCTGCAGGATAAGTCTGCGGAGGCGCAATTGCCGTATTTGCTGTATTTCCATTGCCAAAGTTCCAACTATATGCGGCTACACCATCGACCGCTGTTACGGTCGCGGTAGGTGTAAAAGTATAAGGAGCGCATCCAAAATAGGAAAGAGGGTTATTTAACGCTACTGTAGGTTGCTGAATGGTAACTGTCACGGGTGCCGCACTCGCGGAACAACCACTGCCGGCACTTGCATTTAATGTTACTACAAAACTTCCCAATGCATTATATGTGTGAGGTGGCGGATTCTGCAAATTTGACTGGAAACCATCCCCGAAATCCCATGTATAACTCGTAGCGCCGGTAGAAGTGTTTGTAAAACTGCTTGTTAAGGGGCCTTTGCAATTATTGAGGTTTGTTCCTGTGAATGAAGCAACGGGCGGATTTACAATATAAATTTGTTTAGAGACGGTACCGGTGCAGCCAGCAAATGTATTTGTTAGTGTCACAGTATAAGTGCCGGGTGTCGCGTATGTGTGCTGTCCATCACCAGGTGTGGTAACGATTGTTCCGTCTCCATAATCCCAGGTCGCGCTAATCGGTCTTGGAGAAGATATATTCTTGAAATTGACGTTTGTGTTGAAACAATTAGTATCCGGATAGCTGAAATCGGTCAGGTTGCCGTTGGCAGTAATATTAATAGGCAAATTTAAAGTGTCAGAACATCCCTGAGTGCTCGTTGCAGCCAGTCTTACCGTATTATTACCGGCAGTAGTATAATTATGAGATGGAGATGCGATATTACTTGTAAAGCCGCCGCCATCACCGAAATCCCAATTGTAGGATATGATGCTGGGGCCGGTAGTCGTATTCGTAAAATTAGCTGTTACAGGCAGATTACAACTTGAAGCAAGTGAATAGTTAAAATTCGGGAAAATCCCGCCGCCGTTTAATGTTAAGGCTTTTTGGATATTTGCAACCTGTGCGGATCCGGTACACCCAAAATTGTTGTTCACATAAAGAGTGACGTTTATATTTCCACCGGTTGTGTACCTATGACTGGGATTTGGCAAACTACTCTGATAGCCGTCTCCGAAATTCCACAAATAGCTTGTTATCGTTTCTCCCGGCCCCGGTGTTGTGAGATTGGTAAAGTTTATCCAGGTTGGGTAGCAACCGGTTTGTTTGTCTTCTGTGAACTTGGCAACTGGCACTGGATTCACGACAACTTTATGAGTTACGGGTTGGCTATTTCCACTGGCATTGCTTACTATAAGTGTTACCAGATAAGTCCCGGGAGTATTGTAAGCGACAGCAACATTGGGCAGTGAACTACTGGAGGGAATAGCACCGGGTAATGACCAGGAATAAGTAAATGGACCACTTCCCGATACAATAACTGCGCTAAACGAAGAAGCCAAAACTGCACATCCTGAATCGGACACAGCGGTAATAGAGGCTACCGGCACCTGCGCCTGAGCGGAGTAAAAGGAAGCCAGTATTAAAAACAGCAGTAGGCGTAGTTTTCTAAACAACGGATAGCGATTTAAGGTTCAGTTACATCATGGTTGACAAGGGGACAGGAATTTTTTTTCAGGATTTCTCTGAAAAAAAATCTTACTGGGTTTACGGATTGGTAGAATATATTACAGATGCGGCTAATATCTTTTCTACAAATTGCATAACGCGTAAGCATGCCCAAAATTGTTTTGCAGGTAAAACAGGAATGAAATTATAGGATTACAGAACAATTGAATAAGGGTTTCTACTTAGTGTAGGTGGTTTTATATACCAGACCTTTTCAATTTTTGTGGAGATTCAGGATATTAAAAGATGTATCAACAGCCGTTTTCGCGGCAACCGAATCGGGATAGCTATCTGTTATTAACCATGTATGATTTAACATACCCAGAGGATAGGGTGCAGTAGGAAAATTCGAAGTTATGGTCTTTTCTGATACACTTGCAGTCCAGGTGCCATTCGTTTGCTGACCATTTTTAGTCCCGTATACAGTCCCATTTTCGTTAAACTGAAAATTGTACCCCGAAAAACTGTCTGTGATATTATTGATTTTGTGATCGTAATATCCTGTCACACGCCATGTGCCGTTCGTGACCAGGTTTACTAATGCATTTTGTTCCTGTTGCTGAATATATTTTTTACAAGAGTAGGGAACTACCAGGAGGAAAAATAAAAAAACAATATAGAATGAAGGAATCTTCATGGGTTTTGTAAGGATATGTACCTAAAATTCGTAAATCTTTCCGTATTTGTCAAGTAAATAAGCCATGAAATATCGAACGTCCAAAGTTTCTCCTGTAGCCATTTTACAGATTTCTTCACTTGTATAACTACGTCCGTAGGAATGTATACGTTGCCTTAGCCATTCCAATAATTCAAGCGTTTCTCCATTCGACATTTTTTCCTCCAATTGCCTGTCCGATTTCTTCGCATTTGCAAAAAATTGAGCCGCATAAAAACTGCCCAAACTATAAGTGGGAAAATATCCAAAACTACCATGGCTCCAATGCACATCTTGCAGACATCCCCTTTGATCATCCGGCACATTCACATTGAGCCATTGTCTATATTTTTCATTCCAGCAGGCTGGTATATCTTCTGTTTTTAATTCTCCTACAATCAGCATTTTTTCAATTTCATAACGAATCATTACATGGAAATGATATGTAACCTCATCAGCTTCTGTCCGTATTAGAGACGGTTTGACTTTATTAACGGCTTTATAAAAAAAGTCTTCTTTTATCCCGCTGAAAACTTCGGGAAATTTCTCTCTTACTAACGGAAAATGAAATTTCCAGAAAGAATAACTTCGTCCTACGTGATTTTCCCATAAGCGGGACTGGGATTCATGTATTCCCAAGGAAGCAAATTCCCCCGACGGAAGCCCGTATTCAGACTCAGGTAAACCTTGTTCGTACAAAGCATGGCCGGTTTCATGAATACAGCTAAACAACATACTGCTAAAATCATTTTCATCGATCCGGGTAGTTATTCTAACATCATTTTTATTGAAACTTGTGCTGAACGGGTGACTTGAAAGATCCTGCCTGCCAGCTTCAAAATCAAATCCCAGTTCAGCGATTATCTGAAGCCCAAATTCCCACTGCTTTTTTTTATCAAACTTTTGGAATAAAAACGAATCTTCGGTTGGATTTGCATGTTGTATTTTATCCAGAATACTTCCCAGGTTGGGCAGCATGTTTCCGAAAATTTTATCCATAAGTTTTACTGTGCAACCTTTCTCGAATTCATTCATCAAGGCGTCATACGGATGCTCGATGTAACCAAGTATCTCTGTTTCCTCTTTTTTTAATTCGACAAGTTCTGCCAGTTCGTTTTTAAACAGAGAAAAACGATTTTCTTTTTTTGCAAGATTCCACGCATTGAAACTCTTTGAAACTGCTTCACTCATTTTTCGGACAAATGCAGGCTTATATTTTTTTTGTTTGATATAGTCTTCCCGGCTTAGTGAAATGTTTTTGGTCTCCATTTCGCCGAGTTCTGCATTATTTTGCAGTGAATCCAATATGAAACCGAATTTATCAGAACTGGCCAGTTCATGAGCCATTTCAGACAAAGTGGCTACTTGCTGCGCCCGAAAGTTTGCTCCCTTTGATGGAAGATAGGTTTCCTGGTCCCATTGCATCAGTGCCAGCGCAGCTCTCACATCAGCAAGTTTACGCATATGCTGCCTGTATGATTCATAAAGTTCTCTACCGCTCACTTCTTTTTTCATATTAAAAAATATATAACAAAAATCAGTTTTATTTCTAAGACAAGATAACAGAGATTTGCCCTAATTTTTACCATATGAACTGGAAACTTCGATTTCTCCTGCTTGTTGCTTTTCATTCCGGCTGTTTATATAGCCGGGCTCAGAAGATTGACTCCATGATGAATATTTACGCCGAAAAATTCCCGCAGGAGAAACTTTATTTGCAGTTTGACAAAAAAGCATACAACCCAGGCGAACGAATTTGGTACAAAGCATATTTGTTTACCAGTTTCGACCCTTCTCCATTTAGTAAAAATTTCTATGCAGAATTGTATGATGCTTACGGAAATTTAATTTTGCGAAATAGCGCTCCTATAAATGAATCTACTGCGACCGGCAGCTTTGACCTACCTGCTTCTTTTGAAGGTACGCGCATTCGTATCCGTGCGTATACCACATGGATGCTTAATTTTGATACAAGTTTTGTCTACATAAAAGATTTGCGCATTATTGGGAGTTCCCAGGATTCAATTCTCCACGCGGATTCTTCACCCACTTTGCTTAATTTTTTCCCGGAAGGAGGTGACCTGGTTGCCGGAATTGAAAATAATATCGCGTTCAAAGCAAACGATTCATTTGGTCAGCCACGGAAAGTGTCCGGCATATTATATGACCAGTCGGGAAAAGCATTATATAATTTTAATTCGACTCACGATGGAATGGGAAGTTTTCTCTTGGTTCCTGATAAAAACGATGTGTTTTATGCAATATGGAAAGATGAAAAAGGCAGTGAACATCGTACTGATCTTCCATCTGTTAAAACTTCGGGGATTGTATTGAGAATTTTAAATTCAAATTCGAAAGTGGTTTTCTCTGTATCCAGGCCTGCCGAAAATCAGGCGTATCAGCAACTCATCGTAGTAGCTCATATGAATCAACAGATGGTTTATAAAGCGACTGTAAACCTCAAGGATATATCAATGAATGGTGGAAGTATACCAACCCAGCAACTGCCTACTGGTATTTTGCAGGTGACCGTTTTTGATATAAATCAGATGCCTCTGGCCGAACGTGTTTGTTTTATAAACAATAGCAATTATAATTTCGAAGGGAAATTGACAGTAACTGCTAAAAGCCTTCAAAAAAGAGGACGTAATGTAGTAGATGTACAAATTTATGACACAACGAAATCTAAATTGGCGATTGCCATAACGGATGCTGAAGTTGATGGAAACAGACCATTGGATGACAATATTATTTCCAGACTCTTGCTGACAGGGGATCTTCGCGGTTTTGTGAAAGATCCTTATTACTATTTTCAAAACAATTCCGATTCACTCTCCCGGCAACTTGATCTAGTGATGCTTACTCACGGTTGGAGAAGATTTAAATGGGATGATGTAATAAAAGGTAAAACACCTGTTATAAAATATCCAATTGAGGATTATCTTTCTCTCAATGCAGAAGTATTGGGAGTTCCGTCTTCTCATATTGCGAAAGATGAAAGCCTTAATGTGATATTCCAATACAAAGATTCTTCAACAAAAATGTTAAGCGTTCCATACGTAAATAATTCAAAATTCAAACTACCAGGACTCGTATTTTATGATACTGCATTGGTTTTTTACTCTTTTAATACAAATAGAAATCTTTCAAATGAGGCTGCAGTCATCATCAAAAACGGATTGTATGTCGGACCTAGAAAAATCAAGTCTTTTACCATGTCATTACCAGTCTGGTCGCCAGACGATAGTCTGCTGGTGAGAAAAAGCCGGTTGGTTTTTGCAGAAATTGCCCGATTGCAGGATCAGGATAAAAAAATTCAGAATCTGGAAGTTGTAACGATTAGAAGACGAATAAAATCCGACAAGGAAAAGTTGGATGAAGAATATAGTTCGGGTCTTTTTAGCGGGGGAAATGCAACCATTTTTGACCTCCAGGATGACCAATCCAGTTACGCAGGAATGGACATATTTACATTTCTACAGGGTCGTGTCGCAGGTTTACAGATTACTAATACACAAAGCCCCACACCAACGTTAACGTGGAGAGGATCTACTCCGGGCCTTTACCTGAATGAGTTTGAAACAGATGCCGGTTCGATTAAAGATATTCCTGTTTCTAATATTGCAATGGTTAAGGTATTTTCACCCGGTTCAGCCGGAGTTATAGGCAACAGTACAGGGGGTATCATTGCAGTATACATGAAAAAAGGCTCCGCACGAAAACCTGATCCAAGTATAAAGGGATTGGACATGGTTAGAATGACTGGTTATAATTTAAAGCGTGAATTTTATTCGCCCGACTATTTAATTAACCCGGAACCTGAAACAAATGATATAAGGACTACCTTATATTGGAATCCTAACTTGCAGACAAACAAAGTAAAGAGAACCATCAGTATTCCATTCTACAATAGTGATCTTACTCATAAAATTCGCATCATACTAGAAGGATTTAATGACGATGGAAAACTAATACATCTCGAGAAAATTATAGAATAGTGAAAATCAAGAATGTCATCAGCGAACTGGAATCTTTCGCTGCCCTGGATTATCAGGAAGCATACGACAACAGTGGATTGATAACGGGCGATCCGGAAATGGAGTGTACAGGTGTTTTGGTGAGTCTGGATTGTACGGAAGGTCTTATAAGCGAGGCAGTTGACAAGAACTGTAATTTGATCGTGTCTCATCACCCCTTGATTTTTCGCGCCATCCATCGAATAACGTTGGAAAATATGACGGGTAGAACCATCATTGCAGCTATTCGTGCAGGCATTACTGTTTATGCCATTCATACCAATCTTGATAATATTCTCGAAGGAGTCAATGCCCGAATTGCTGATAAGCTGGGTCTCATTAATCGGGAGATATTGTCTCCTAAAAGTAATAATCTGTCAGTTGGATCAGGACTTATCGGAGATTTGAAAATACCAATGTCCGCAGCGGACCTGTTAAAATACCTTAAACAGACTTTCAACATCCCGGTAGTAAAACATAGTCCAATAATGGAGAAAAGCATATCCAGGATTGCATTGTGTGGAGGATCTGGTAGTTTTTTGATTTCCAACGCCTTACAGGCCAAGGCGGATTTTTTTATAACCGCAGACATACGCTATCATGAGTTTTTTGGAGCTGAGGGTAAGATGGTCGTCGCGGATATTGGACATTTTGAAAGCGAGCAGTTTACCGTTGATTTACTTCATGAGGTTATAGTTAATAAATTTCGTAACTTT
>DATHPV010000315.1:0-7889 GCA_035483495.1 Puia sp. | reverse complement strand
AAATTCAAAGAACTGCAAATCGCTGTTTTTCCTGTTGATGTTCCAGCTAAGCGTTTCCAAACCTGTCTCGAGCATGGACGGCCTCATAATATTGTGATCAGCACTGAGGTTATTGATCATCTTTACGGCAGTTTCGAGTTCATCCCCATTAAAATAGCTGCTGTTGGTTATGGAATTGGTGAAGATTTCGCTGAATCCCCTGCCGACCAGGAATTCAGCAATTTTTTCGACAAAAGAATTGGCCTCTCTGCCGGTTTCTATTGAAGGTGATATACTAATATTTGCGGGAATTTCTATATGGTCGAGTCCGTCAATACGCATTATTTCCTCCACCAAATCTGCAGGTATATGTATATCTGGTTTGTGATAAGGAACGGCAACAAGGAGGTCGTCTAATCCTTCCCGGAGAATATCAAAACCAAGTGTCAGAAGAATATTTTTTACAGCGATAGAATGATAATTCTTACCACTGAGTTTTTTCAGATAATGATATTTCAGAAGCACCTGTTTTTTTGGAAAAGGTTCCGGATAAATGTCCTGAACTGGTGAATTTGCTTTGCCATTTGCATATTCCTTTATCAGACTGGCCGCTCTCTTCAATGCGTATACGGTTCCCGAAATATCCATTCCCTTTTCGAAATGTATGGCTGCATCTGTTCGGAGTCCATGACGAAAAGAAGTTCTTCTAACAGCAGACGGATTAAACCAGGCGGATTCCAGAAATAAATGGGTGCTTGTATTTTTTATACCACTATTTAACCCACCGAATACACCAGCGATACAGAGTGGTTTCTCCGTATCGCAAATCATGAGATCTTCAGCCTCCAGCTTCCTTACTTTTTCATCGAGGGTAGTAAAATTTGTACCTGCGGGGAGGTTTTTTACAATGATTTTGTCCCCTTTAATTTCGTCGGCGTCATAGGCATGGAGTGGTTGCCCGGTTTCCTGCAGAACAAAATTAGTGATGTCCACTACGTTATTTATGGGGCGAATGCCTATCGCTTTTAATTTGTCCTGCATCCATTGAGGAGATTCCGAGATTTGTACATCCCTGACAGATAAACTGGAATATCGGGCACAGTCCTTTTGGTTCCGTAATTCCACTTTTATTTCCTTTCCGGTTGTTTGTTGTGGCAAAGCCGCAACAACCGGCATCTTAATTCGGTAGTCTTTTTTATCCTGGTGCGATAAATAAGCACAAATATCCCTGGCTACTCCCATATGACTCATAGCATCCATATGATTTGGAGTAAGACCGATTTCAAAAATAAAATCTGAATAAGGTTTATAATATTCTGCAATGGCCATGCCCGGTCTTAGCGCTCCGGGAAGAACAATGATACCTGCATGATCTTTTCCCAGACCGATTTCGTCTTCAGCACAAAGCATACCATTGCTTTCCACTCCCCTGATTTTCGCAGCTTTAATATGGAAAGGATCACCAGATTCGGGATGAAGTACGGAGCCCGCTAATGCAACAACAACTTTCTGACCAGCGGCAACATTATTTGCACCACAAACTATTTGAAGAGTTTCTCCTGAACCTACATTTACCTGTGTAACTTTTAATTTGTCGGCATTTGCATGCGCGTTTACGGAAATAACTTCACCCACCACTAAACCTTCCAGACCGCCATTGACCGACGAGTAAGAATGTAATGATTCTACTTCCAGTCCTACCGAGGTAAGAATTCGTGAAACCTGATCGGGATTGGGTTTTTGTAAAAGATTGTCCGGAAAATAATCGCAAAGCCAGTTGTAACTGATGGTCATTTAGTGAGTGACTTTAATGGCAAAGATAACTCTTAGGCTGAACGCTTAAAGCTTAACGCCTAAAGCAATTTAGAAATGAAAAATTGCCTCTCTGATCATCTAAAAGCGTTAAGCTTTCAGCGTTACGCCCTAAGCCTTTAGAACTGGCACGATTTTGCTTAAAACAGACTATAATTTATTGTTAATCGTTTTAAGAGCGTTACACCTTTAAAATTTTGGTCCGTCCAACAGGTGGTAAAACCAAAAACATCAACTAATGAAAAACACTTTTTTTTTATTATCTGCCTGCTTGCTGATTGCATCCTGCGGACCTACAACTGTTATTCAGTCTGATTCCTATCAGCCGGCTCCTGCGCCTCCAACAGAAGATTTATCTTATCAATCATTTTATGACCAATTGTCTCCCTATGGAAACTGGATCAATTATCCAGGCTACGGTTATGTCTGGATGCCGAATGCAGGTCCTGATTTCAGACCTTATTCAACTAACGGAAACTGGATCTATACGGATGCAGGTTGGACCTGGTCTTCAAATTATAGTTGGGGATGGGCACCCTTCCACTACGGCAGATGGTTTTATGAGGGAGGTTATGGATGGATGTGGATGCCTGGAAATGAATGGGCTCCTGCCTGGGTAAGCTGGAGAGGTAGTGGTGATTATTATGGATGGGCTCCAATGGAACCGAGAGTTACAGTTGACGTGGCTCTTAGCAGCTATAATCCTCCTTCAAATTATTGGAATTTTGTTCCCCGTCAGTACATAGGAAATCCAGGATGGCACAATTACAATGTTGATGTAAACAGGAATGTTACCATAATCAACAGCACAACGGTGATAAATAACTACAGCGGAACAAACAGAAACAGATATGCATATGCTCCGGGACCTGATCCCAATGAAGTGAGAAGAGTCAGTGGAAATAATTTTGCTCAGGTACAACTCAGAGCGGCAAATACACCGGGAGAAAGGGTTTCAGGTTCACAATACACAGTATACCAACCCCGGGTAAACGCTACGGTTGCAGCGCGTTCTGATGCTGCGGGCAGACCATCTACTCCTGCGCCCGCTCATTATGAAACTTTCAATAACCTGCATCCTTCAACTCAATATCCTAACTACAGTCAGTCTGGTAATAACCCACATCCGAATACTGAAACCAGATCTCAATCAGAAAATCGACCTGTTAACCAGTCTGCCAATACTCAGCCTGCATATAACAATCATCCGGCGACACAAAATCCTGCATATAATCAGCCGAATAATAATAAACCTGCTTTGCAGAATCCTGAGTCTGCCCAGCCTTCGGGTCAAAATCATCAAAATAATCAGCCGGCAAATAACAATCCGGCGAATGCGGTAAGACCATCAACACAAACTCCTGTGAATAATCCGCCAGTGCAGGCAAATGCGGCGGGTAGTACAAGGCCAAATTATGACCGGCCAGGTCAGCCACAAACAGATACTCATCAGTCTCACAATAATATGGCTGCGCAAACTTCAAACGCAAATCATACACAAACCACGGGTCGCCCGTCTGATAATCACAACCCTAACAATGGACACCCGCAACAAAAACCGGTAACAAATCCTAAACCCGCACCCAAAAAAGTTGTTCCCGAACAAAAAGCAACGGATAACCCGAAAACAAAAGAAGCAGGCAATAACTGATACGTCTGGTTTATTTTAAAACGCTATTCCCCCGGTTTATCCGGGGGAATTTTTTATTATGTCTTCAAATGTTTTCTTTTTTACTTAACAAAATATTTGCAGATAATTCTTTGTACACAGTTGGTGTGTATTTCCTTGTCCGGGAAGCGAAAAACTTTTTTAAATTGTGGATACCCCCTAAAATTTGGTGTATAAACCTTTTAAACCTGTTGATATCTCTGTGCATTGGGTCTTAATAAAATAAAAAAATGAAAACATATTTTGCACGAAACAATGGGCTTTATATTCGCCCTCCTGATATTATTTGGTAATATTTGGATCATTAGCATAACAATTTCTTAATTAAGGTTGGCTGGCGCCCTGCGCCATACAAAATTCACTCTGATACATGGAGCTCACCAATTTGAACAAAGACCGTACGCTGAGACGTAAATCGCCACTCGATATCAGCACCATGATGTTCGGCAAAGTGCCTCCGCAGGCAAGGGAACTGGAAGAAGCGGTTTTGGGAGCCATCATGCTGGAAAAAACCGCTTTTGATACCGTAATTGAAATTCTTAAGCCGGAGTGTTTTTATGTTGAAAGTCATCAGCGTATTTATTTGGCCATGCAGTCCTTGGCACAAAAAAGTCAACCGATCGATATGTTGACGGTTGTTGAAGAACTCAGATTTCGTGAGGAACTTGAAGTAACAGGCGGTCCTTATTTTATAACAAGACTGACAAATTCTGTTGTAGCGGCGGCCAATATTGATGCACATGCGCGCATTATTCTTCAAAAATTTATTCAGAGGGAACTTATTCGTATTTCAGGCGAAATCATTAGCGATTCCTATGAAGATAGCACCGATGTATTCGATTTATTGGACGACGCAGAATCCAAACTTTTTGAGATCACAAATAACCATCTAAGGAAGAATTTCGACAGTATCGATACCGTGCTGGTCAAAACTATTCAACGAATAGAAGACCTGCGCCATAAAAACGATGATATTTCCGGCGTTCCTTCGGGTTTCAGTTCATTGGACCGTATCACGTATGGCTGGCAACCCACGGATCTCATTATTCTGGCCGCGCGGCCTTCCGTCGGTAAAACAGCATTTGCGCTCAATCTTGCCCGGAACGCCGCACTCCATCCAACCAAGGCTACTCCCATCGGTTTTTTCAGTCTGGAAATGAGTGCGAGCCAGTTGGTACAACGTATACTTTCTGCCGAAAGTGAAATCTGGCTTGAAAAAATTTCACGTGGAAAGCTGGAGGAACACGAAATGAAACAGCTATACGCGAAGGGAATTCAACGTCTGGCTCAGGCACCCATTTTTATTGATGATTCCGCTGCTCTGAACATTTTTGAACTTCGGGCCAAATGCAGAAGGTTAAAGAATAAGCATAATGTTGGACTTATTATCATCGACTACCTTCAGCTTATGAGCGGTACCGGCGATAACAGAAACGGGAATCGTGAGCAGGAAATAAGCAAGATCTCGCGAGATCTCAAAGGGCTCGCGAAAGAGTTACAAGTACCAATCATTGCACTTTCCCAGTTGAGCCGTGAAGTTGAAAAAAGAAAAGAAGGTAATAAAATGCCTCAGCTGAGTGATCTTCGGGAGTCAGGAGCCATTGAACAGGACGCAGATATGGTAATGTTTCTATACCGTCCCGAATACTACGACATTACTGCGAATGAATTCGGCGAAAGTAACAAGGGGGAAACCCATGTCCGGATAGCCAAACACAGAAACGGGTCCCTGGAAACCATCAAATTGCGTGCTTTACTGCATATCCAGAAATTTGTAGATGATGACGGTTCGGATTTTAATGGGCTGCCACCAGGCGGAAACTGGAAACCGGTACCTCCTGAAGAGCAGGGTGGTCCTAAATTATATATTCAGGCAGGTAGTAAAATGAATGACATTCCATTTAACGACGAAGATCCTTTTTAACTATCGCCTTCTTTGTAACTTTCCGGATGCCCACTCCATATTTTTATTTTGCCCATTTGGCGACGATGGAGCACGAATTTGCGCTCAATGAAAATTCATCCCGTCACATTGTGCAGGTATTGCGGATGCAGCCGGGAGAAAATCTTCAGTTAACAGACGGCAAGGGTTTGTCAGTGGTCGCAGCCATCCGTGAAGCGAATAAAAAACGCTGTCTTGTAAACATTATCAAAAAAGAAATTAAAGAGAAATCACCTATAAAGACTCAAATCGGAGTCTCCTTATTAAAAAATGTAAGTCGCTTTGAGTGGTTTCTTGAAAAAGCGACTGAGCTGGGTATTTCAGAAATTATTCCATTATTATGTGCGCGTACGGAGAAACAACAATTTCGAATGGAACGTATGCGGGGAATTCTCGAAAGCGCTCTGATTCAGTCGCAACAGGTCTGGATGCCCGATCTACGGGAACCAGGGAGTTTAAAAGATTTCGTTGACCATTCCCAATCTGATCTGAAGCTAATAGCACATTGCGAACCGGGCCCAAAAAAGAAATTAAGTGATGCTTTTGAAGGTCTGCAAACCAGTCGCCTGATCCTTATCGGTCCGGAAGGTGACTTTACCAGGGAAGAAATAAAACAGGCTCTGGAATGCGGGTTTGTGGAAGTGCATCTTGGAGAAAATCGCCTTCGTTCTGAAACAGCAGCGGTTTCGGCAGCGGTCTTAATGAAATTTCTTTAAGGCCTAAAGCTTAAAGCCTAAAGCCTAAAACTAGTGTATAATTTAGCATTGTGAAAAATAGAAGAATGTGAAAAAACGTAAGAATTTCCGGATTCTTAAATTAGTTTTAAGCTTTAGGCTTTGGGCTTTCGGCATTTAATATTCTCTTCACAAGTGAAGGTCCTTCATAAATAAATCCCGTCCATATTTGGATCAAACCACTGCCCGATTGTATTTTTTCATTTGCATCCTCAACAGAGCGAACGCCTCCCGATCCTATGATGGGCAGGCGATTGCTGGTTTTTTCAGAAATATAACGAATGAATTCGTTTGATTTCTTTGTTAAAGGATTGCCGCTGAGTCCGCCGGCCCCGATGCGTTCCAGCTCCAATGGATTGGTTAAAAGTCCATCCCTCGTTATACTCGTATTACAGGCTACTACTCCGTCAAGTTGTATTTCTTCTGCCAGTTCTATTACATCGTCTAATTGCGAAGCCGAGAGGTCCGGTGAGATTTTCAGAAACAATGGTTTCTGAATTTGTTGTTCCCGATTTATTTTTTGCAAAGCCATTAATATTTTTCGGAGAGATTCTTTCTCCTGCAGTTCACGCAACCCTGGAGTATTCGGAGAACTCACATTAACTACAAAATAATCGACCCAGGGAAAAAGTTTTTCAAAACAAATGGCGTAATCCTGCCATGCGTTTTCGTTCGGAGTCGTTTTGTTTTTTCCGATGTTACCACCGATACGTAAAGTGGTGTTTCCCGAAGTCCTAGATTTTTCTTTCCATTTTTTGAGTCTTGCAGCTACTTCATCAACGCCATGATTATTGAATCCCATCCGGTTGATCAGCGCGTGATCTTTTTTTAGTCTGAATAACCTTGGCTTAGGGTTACCTTTTTGTGCCAAAGGGGTTACAGTACCAATTTCTATAAATCCAAATCCAAGAGTCTCCAAACTCTGTAAGTAAACCGCATTTTTGTCGAATCCGGCGGCCAGACCAATTCTGTTTTTAAAGGAAATCCCTGCGAAATCTATATTAAGTCGAGGATCATTAACCGAAAAAGCCTTTCTCAATAAAAATCTTCCGGGAGAAGTTGCTGAGATGCTATTCAAAACAAACATGGAAAAGTGATGTACAAACTCTGGCGGGAAAACAAACAACAAAGATCGAATCCATTTGTACATATACCCGGCAAATATAAAACACTTTAACAGTTAGGATCGGCAGATACTGGCCGAAGATTTTTACCTTTGAAAACTCCAATCTTTATTTATGCAGGAAGCTTATATCATTGCGGGATACAGAACAGCAGTTGCCAAATCTAAAAAAGGCGGGTTTCGTTTTTACAGACCCGATGATCTGGCCATTACCGTTATAAAAGCTTTGCTCGCTTCCGTTCCACAGTTGGATCCAAAACAGGTAGACGATGTGATTGTCGGCAATGCGGTTCCCGAAGCCGAACAGGGACTTCAGGTTGGCCGAATCATCGCAGCCAGAGCCGTGGGCATTGGAGTACCAGGTATGACCGTAAACAGGTATTGTGCAAGCGGATTGGAAACCATTTCAATTGCGACTGCTAAAATTCGCAGCGGCATGGCTGATTGTATCGTTGCAGGAGGAACAGAAAGTATGACGATGGTTCCGACGGCAGGGTGGAAAGTTGCTCCTGCCTACTCAATTGCTACAGATGATCCGGATTATTATCTGAATATGGGTCTTACGGCGGAGGCAGTTGCGAAAGAATATGAAATAAGCAGGGAAGATCAGGATCAATTTTCATATCAATC
>DATHPV010000314.1:0-2044 GCA_035483495.1 Puia sp. | reverse complement strand
ATCTCCCATCCATATCCATACCAGTCCTGCCCGAGATGAACAAAAGACATATAGAGAAACCACAACACTGTAAGTATAATCGCATTTGCATATCCTGCCAGGACGAAACAGGAAAGCAGGAATCCGACCCATGCAGATCCAAGGAGGAATCCATCCGAGTGATAAAACCAAAACAGGGATGGAAGACGAAGAAAACCGGCAGTCCCTGAACCCAGAGAATTACTTACGCGTTCTAGATACAAGCCGACAGGGAGTAATCCATTTGAACCGATTAGTGGAACAATCTGATTAATCGCAACCAGAAAAGCGACCGCATAAATTGCTCCCAGCAATCGAAGAATGAGAAATCGGGTGAGCCAGTAAGTAGGCTGGTGGTCTTTCTCCGAAACCAAATATTGAGATACACCCTGCATACTAAATTTGTAGTTTAGGAAATGGTCAAACCGAGACATTTAAAGTTATTGAAATTCAATAATTTTGAATTCACCTGTTTTTGACAGCGATAATGTCTGGTCTTTCAAGAGTAGTTCATTTCTTCATCATAAACTCTGTATTATGTTAAACTGGAACGACGTAGTAAATTTTGCGAAGAATGGCAATCCCGTACCTGATAAAAGAGTGGAAAAAACGGATGATGAATGGAAAAAAATATTAACTCCGGCACAATTCAGAATTACCCGTAAGAAAGGGACCGAAGCAAAGTTTAGTGGTGAGTTGTGCAGCCTGTATGAACCCGGAAAGTACAATTGTATTTGTTGCGACAGTGAACTGTTCGACTCGGGGATAAAATATGATTCTAAAACAGGTTGGCCAAGTTTCACGCAACCCATTAAAGAAAACGCCATCAGTTATGCATTAGATAATTCCTATGGAACCACCCGCGTCGAAGTTATGTGTAATGTGTGTGATTCTCATCTTGGACACGTATTTCCCGACGGCCCTGCGCCCAGCGGACTCAGATATTGTATCAATTCCGATTCATTAAAGCATGTGGAAGCCGCAGCCACGGCAGGTTAATTATTTCTTCACTACATTCGCACAAAATTTATGGGAATTACAGATAAATTGTTACGTATGAAAAATGAAAAAGCTTCTGCGAATTTAGAGGCGGGAAAAGTTTTTTTGGAATCAAACAAACAAAAGCCGGGAGTTATCTCTCTGCCCAGTGGTTTGCAATATGAAGTAATCAACGAAGGGAATGGCATAAAGCCACTTGCCAAAAATAAAGTTACCTGTCACTATCACGGCACATTGATAGATGGTACCGTGTTTGACAGTTCAGTAAAACGTGGTCAACCGGCAACTTTTCCTTTAAACATGGTTATTAAAGGCTGGACTGAAGGATTGCAGTTGATGTCGGTTGGCAGCAAATGGCGTTTTTTCATTCCCCCGCAGCTTGCATATGGAGACAGACAAACAGGCTCAGATATTGGACCGAACAGCACTTTGATATTTGAAGTGGAGTTATTAGGCGTGAGTTAATATATGAAGTCAGAGTTTTTAATATTTAATTTCAAGATTCATTAAACGCTCTGACTTCAGTTACTTTTCCCTGATCATTAAATTGGACGAAATCAGCCATCATTTTGCCATTCTCTCTTTCATAAACAAGTAACACACCGTCAGCTCCCCGGAGAAGTTTTCTAAATGTTACTTTCATCGACGGAAATTCTTCAAAGGCTTTTCGAAAATGATTTCCCAGCGCCTCTATCCCGGATAATTTACCATCGGGAACGCCCCATCTTCGTTTTGCCGCAGAACTGTAAAAAACGACGTTGTCTGAATAGTGATTTATCAGAGAATTGATATCTCCCTTATTCCAGGCATTGATCCAGTCTTTTGCAAGCTCACTTAGCTTTAAATAGTCCAGGTTCTTACTACTATCTTCCATGTGCAGATAAGCTTATCGTTTTTGATGCATGTTATTCGACCGGGCATCAAATGGTTTTTCATCTGAAGCACCTTCATCCGCGCCACCTTTTACTTTTTTCTCTTTTTTTTGCTGAATTTCCCTGTACTCTTTATCTTTCGATTTTTCGATACT
>DATHPV010000313.1:0-3243 GCA_035483495.1 Puia sp. | reverse complement strand
CCATTGGCGATGCCCGTCGCATCTCTGTAGATCCTGATTTCCAGCGTCATCCATTTATCGATTACGTCGGAAGAAAAATCGTGCGGACTTAGTTCATTTCTGAAACCATTGTCGAATTTATTGCAGCTGGTAAAACAAATGATCGCCGTCAGCAGGCATATCAGGGCGAAATTTATTGGCCGACCCTGCAGCCGAGATAAAATTTTATTCATAAAATGTTTTTTAGGTTAAACAAATAAGGATAACACAAGCTATTCTCTGTATCCGTAACAAGGAAAGGGAAATGAGTAACCTGCAGAATTGATGGCTAAAATGTAGTTTTGGGCTGATAACCCGCGCGAAGCGCTATCCTTTATTCGAAATGATGTTCGTTTTTGTAAAAAGCTATCAAATGGCTGGCTTCATATTTCAGATCGGTTAATAAGTTTTTCTGGGCTTTTGTGATTCTTAAATAAAGTGACAATTCGTTGAACCATTTATTCAGCAACACCCTGTCGTTTGTAAATAACAGGGGTCCATTGAGATCGGTATGCGTCGTATCCTTACCCCACCAGGGAGCGGGATTTTGTAGCGGAAAATTAACTTTAAAATCAGCCATCAGGTTCAGGGTATTTCTGACATTGTCCTGCGCACCCTGAAATACCGTCATCTGAAAATTATCATACTGCCGAAACTGGCTTTCATACACAAGAATACTATCTGCATCTTCTTTACTTAGTAAGCGGAATCCACCGGCATTGGCTAACTGCCTGAGGGTGCGGTCAGTTAGTTGAAATGTCCTGTTGGTTTTGGAATTTTTGATCAAGGCGCCCATACAGGATGTGGCCTTGAGATTTTTTGAAACCGTATCATAACAGGAATACATATCGCTTAGTGCATTAATCTTTTCATCGTCATATCTTATGAGAAAGTTGATCTGGACCGTATCGGCCCTCAGATCTTCACACAAAGAAAAAACATATTGATTCTCTTTTTTTGCGTCTGCAAAATATTCCCTGACATTCTCTGCTATAAATCCCATGGTTACCGCCAGGAAAATCATTAGAAATTCCAGAAAATATTCCCTGAAATTTTTATGTTTATGATGCAGATCGGGATGATGATGAACCTCCATGTTTATTTGAAAAAGTTAGACCGCAAAATAGAATTATTCCCGCGGTATTCATAGAGGTAAAAGAATACTATATTTATTAAACTTTGTGCGGCTAAAATAAAATCCTTCTCCATTGTGATTTTTCCGACCTTTTCTGAACTAATCAGTGGTATTGAGAATTTAATGGATAATTCCACACACTCAAATTGAAAAATCATGCGTTTATCTTTTAGAAAATACTGCTGTTTTTGTATCATTCTTTTTTGGGGCGTCAAATCTTACGCACAAAATATTACGGGCACCTGGCAGGGCAATTTAAGCGTTCAGGGAAGTCAAATCCCCATTGTATTTCATATTTCAAGAGACAGTGCCAACAAATTAATTGCGAGTTTCGACAGCCCCAGCCAACATGCATTTAATCTTCCTTGCAGTGAGGTGATTTTAAGAGATGACAGTGTGAATTTAATAATGCCCATAATAAAAGGTAAATATGCGGGTCTGTTAACTAAGGATAATAAACAAGTGGACGGTTTCTGGTTTCAGGGTCCCGGATCTTTACCATTAACGATAACTAAAACAAGCGAAACGGCTGTGGTGAAAGAACATAAAAGACCTCAAACGCCAAAGCCTCCGTTTCCATACAATTCCGATGATGTTGTATATATGAATTCCGATAAAAGTTTACAATATGGAGCAACGCTCACTTACCCAAAAACCGATCCCACTCATCCGTCTGCAAAAACAAATTTGTATCCTGCTGTTTTGTTAATTACCGGAAGCGGACCGCAGGACAGAGATGAAAATCTTTTCGATCACAAACCATTCGCTGTTATTGCTGATTATCTTACCCGGAATGGTTTTGTTGTGCTGCGGGTGGACGACCGCGGTATTGGAAAATCAACCGGCGACTTTGGGCAAGCTACAACTGCAGACTTTGCAAAAGATGTGGAAGCCAGTCTGGATTTTTTGGAAAAACAAACAATGGTAAATAAAGAAAAGATCGGGTTGATCGGACATAGTGAAGGAGGCATGATAGCGCCTATGGTTGCGGGCGAAAGAAAAGAAATAAAATTTATTGTGCTCCTGGCAGGCCCCGGCATTCCCATCATTGACCTGATGCAAGAACAAATGGAAGCTGTGAGTTTGTCAGAAGGAAGTTCTGCTGCGGAAGCAAAAGCAGGTGGTCAGCTCATGCATATTGTTTGGGAAGAAGTGTTGAAAAATGAGGACTCTGCAACGACCGTCAAAAACATCAGGATGAAAATTGAAACCTGGTCTAAAACACTGGATACAGCCACGCTGGCCAAGATAAAAAAGAATGATACCAGTTCGATAAATAATCAGATAGCACAGGCCATGTCTCTATTAAACGGCAAATGGTATAAGTATTTTATTTCCTTTAACCCTCAGCCTTATCTGCAAAAACTAAATTGCAAAGTCCTTGCTTTAAATGGCAGCAAGGATGTGCAGGTAGTCGCAGAACCGAATTTAAATGGAATAAGATCGTCTTTAAAAAAGAGTAAATCACCGGAATATGAAGTAATAGAAATACCAGGTTTGAACCATCTTTTTCAAACATGTATTAAATGCAGCCCCTCTGAATATATCGATTTGGAAGAAAGTTTTTCTCCCAAAGCACTTGACATCATGGGTGGCTGGCTTCAAAAAAATGTTCAGTGACCTGCTTGTCTCAATTTCTATCTCGTACTATGCGTTTATTTCTTTTTATACCTGTCTTTCTTTTTGCCGTTAGTCTGTCGGCCCAGGAAATTTATTATACGACACAAAATGCACACTCTCATAATGATTATGAACAAAAGATTCCCTACTGGATGGCTTATGAACAGGAATTCGGTTCGATCGAAGCCGACATATTCCTCGTGGAATCAAACCTGATAGTTGCCCACGATAAGAACGAACTGAAATACAAACGGTCTTTCAGGAAACTCTATCTTGAAAATTTGGATTCCTGCTTACTTAAAAACGGCAGGTACCCTTATAAGGATAGTTCCCGCTACCTGCAGTTACTGATAGATATCAAAACTGACTCAGTAAAAACCCTGGAGAAACTTATTATTTTACTGGAACAATTTCCAGTGGTTATCCATAACCGTCATATATCTATTGTCATTACGGGGAACAGGCCGAAT
>DATHPV010000312.1:0-3982 GCA_035483495.1 Puia sp. | reverse complement strand
TATTTTTGGAGCAGCCGGCTTCTTTAGCAAGAAGGCTTTTTACCAGTTGTTCATTTGCCGACCCGCTCACCGGGATCTTTATCTGAATTTTTTTTTGCATCCTGGTTCTGGGGACTTGCAGAAAGTACTAAATTTTTTTCTGGTCGTAAAACTATGCTAAGTAAATTTCAAAAAAAATTTTCAGTGTAATTTTTGATCAGGTAGTTTCTCTGAACTAACTGGTTCACCGTGCTTTACTCAAAGGAGAATTTATAGACTCCGATAGGGCCTAAATTTTTTTTTAAAAAAACTTTGCTTAAAACAAAATGCTGTCAAAATATCTGTATCTTCAATCGCGTCACAATAACAACATATGGAGAAATATTTTAAATCATCAATTTCAATTATCCGCCTCTCCATTTTATTTCTTTCTAAACCTGCATCCCTATTGTGTTTTGTTGATCCTTCTCTTAAAGTCCTTAACCAGGGTAAGACGGATTACCGATGTCCGCCACGAAGTATAGACGGCCGAAGTACGGGCTAAAAAGACTACTGCTATTTAACACCCAATTAGTTCATTTTTGATTACTGAAGAAATTATTTTTTATGCCCCCCATGCTTCTGAAGGCTCTCCGAACGTAACAATTAATAAAAAATTTTTTATTCAGAAATTAATCTTGATATTCGTCCCCCTGCAAAAATTTTATCCAATATTACCCTACGAAAAATTATTATTAAAACAGATTTTTAACCAGCCTTAAACTACTTTTTTTTGTAATGCCGAATACCTTTGAAAAAGTCTGGGCCAATTGTCTGGAGATCATAAAAGACATCGTTGAGTGGCAGCATTATAAAACTTGGTTTGAACCCATTCGTCCGGTTGAGTTGAAAGTGAACGTTTTAGTTATTCAGGTTCCCAGTCAGTTTTTTTACGAGTACCTGGAAGAACACTATGTGAATTTATTGGCCAAAACTTTGCGTAGGATATTGGGAAAAGATGCGAGGCTGGAATACCGGATTATGGTAGACAGCGGCAATCAGCAAAACAAACCTTTAACGATGGATGTACCTGCACATAGTTATAAAACGATTTCGAATAATGAGATGGATTTTCCCCTGATTATTAATAATCCGGTTAAAAATCCGTTCGTAATTCCGGGTTTGAAGAAAATGCAAATCGATTCCCAGCTGAATCCGGTATATACGTTCGACGTATTTATTGAAGGCGATTGTAACCGGGTAGCACGCAGGGCAGGAAAAACAGTTGCCGAAAAGCCGGGAGCGAATTCCTTCAACCCATTGGTTATTTACGGTGGTGTAGGACTGGGTAAAACCCATCTTGCCCAGGCAATTGGCAATGAAGTGCGGAGAACTCACCACAATAAAGTGGTTTTGTATGTGAGTTCCGAAAAATTTATCAATCAATTCATTGATCACAGTCGTAACAATGCCATCAACGACTTCATTCATTTTTATCAGCTGGTAGATGTGCTGATTATCGACGACGTACAATTTTTCAACCGGGCAGAAAAATCACAGGATGCATTTTTTGCCATCTTCAATCATCTCCATCAAAGCGGCAAGCAACTTATTCTAACGTCGGACAAACCACCGAAGGATCTGGAAGGTGTGCAGGAAAGACTGTTAAGCAGATTTCGCTGGGGTTTAAGCGCGGACCTTCAGGTTCCGGATTATGAAACAAGGATCGAGATATTAGAGCGTAAGATGAAAAATGACGGACTGGAAATGCCTAAAGAAGTGGTAAAATATCTGGCTTACAATATCAATAGTAATGTACGTGAACTGGAAGGCGCCTTAATATCCCTTCTGGCACAGTCTTCGCTTAACAAGAGAGAAATAGACCTTGAATTGTCGAAGAAAGTGCTGAGGAATTTTGTAAAAACGAGCAGTAAGGAAATAACTATAGAAACCATTCAGCGAATGGTATGCGAATATTTTGATCTTCCTTATGATAAATTGCTTCAAAAAACAAGGAAGCGGGAAATCGTTCAGGCCCGTCAGATCACGATGTACCTGGCAAAAGCGTTTACAAAGAATTCACTGAAAACGATAGGCGAACATTTTGGGGGCAGGGATCATACCACGGTCATACATTCCTGTCAGACTGTAAAAGATCTGATGGATACAGATAGTTTATTTCGCGAAAACGTAACTGAATTGCAACAGAAAGTGCAACTGGCCGCCATGTGATCAATAAATTTAAAAGGATTAATTAAAAAATTAAAAAGGCCTGCAGCACGCAGGTCTTTTTTTATGTTTTGCGTTAAGCCTTCAGCGTTACGCCTTAAACTTTCAGCATTACGCCTTAAGCCTTCAGTATTACGCCTTAAGCCTGGAATGATTTAGCTTTCTTTTGAGTTCAAAAAGAGCAGTGGATCTTTTCCTGTCTCTTTGAATAATATTGAGGATGGCGATAAACAAATTCATAGTCCCTGAATAAATGAATTAAGAAAATGATGAACCTGGGGCCTGAAGAAAAAAAAGAGCAGCGTTGCCAGCAGGTAGCCGGTCATAAAACATGAAAAAAGAAGTTTTATCGAAAATGGGCCTGCGTTTTCAAATACAGTCGTCAGGAAGTTTTTCATGTAGGATTTTTAACAGATAATGGATAATTCGTATAACTGCCTGACCGCCTATTTATTGTTTCGGACCAGGGCTTTTTGTTTAGTCAGTAGAAAATGAGGAATCTGTTCAATAAATCTTTATTTTTGCATCCCCCTTCAAAGAGTTGACCCCGCATGTGCGGGAACCGTTGACCGATGACCGTGGGCGTTAAGCTTTAGGCGTTCAGCTTTAAGCCTGTATTGGAGAGGTGCCTGAGTGGCCGAAAGGGCCGGTTTGCTAAACCGTTATACGAGCTTAAACTTGTATCGAGGGTTCGAATCCCTCCCTCTCCGCTGAGTAGCATATCAAAACAAATCAAAAGCTCGTAAATTATTGGTTTACGGGCTTTTCTGTTTTTAGACCCTTTCGGAATTGTTCAAAATTACCCAAGGTTCAGGGTACAAATTCGGGAGTCATCCATCCATTGGTATGATGACTCCCGAATTTTCCCGAAACCCACGCCAGGCAGGCTGTCCAGCGTTTGGACATCTTGACTTCCAGTCTCAGGGAATCTAATTTTAAACAGTTTAAAAGGTTATTTATGGACACCAGACTCAGTGTTCTTTTTCATGGCAAAAGAACTAAATCTCAGAAGGCCACATTACTTGCAGTTTATTTGCGTGTCACCATTGATGGACAGCGGATGGAAATTTCCACCAAGCGGACAATCGAAAAAGATAAGTGGTCGTCAATTTCCGGCAAAGCAAAAGGTAATCTGGAAGAAGCGAGAAATTTGAATGCCTATCTTGATTTGCTTCGCAACAAAGTTTATAATTATCAAAAAGATCTGATCCAGGAAGATAAACCAGTTACCCTTGAACATTTTAGGAATAAGTGGAATGGAATTACCGAAAAGCCAAGAATGATCCTGAATGTTTTTCAGGAGCACAATGAACAGGTAGCGGCTTTGGTAGGCAAAGGATTTGCCGCCGGAACTTTAGAGCGCTATATCACTTCGCTTAAGCATACCCGTTCTTTTATTCAATGGAAATTTCACAGGGATGACCTGCCTATCACGGCGCTCAATTATGAATTCATGAGCCAGTATGCGTTCTGGTTTAGAAGTGTTGGAAATTGCGACCATAATGCCACAATTAAATATCTTTCTAATTTCAAAAAGATAGTTATCATATGTTTAAAAAACGACTGGCTTTCTAAAGATCCCTGCTTTGGTTTTAAGCTAGCCCGAAAAGAAGTGGTGCGGCAGTTTCTTACAGACGAAGAACTCGGGCTGATCAGATCGAGGTATTTTTCGATGGAAAGGATATCTCAAGTGCGTGATATATTCCTATTCAGCTGTTATACCGGGCTGGCGTATGCAGATGTAAAAAAGCTGAAACGCTCTGAAATTGGTATTGGGATAGATGGCGAAAAATGA
>DATHPV010000311.1:0-2715 GCA_035483495.1 Puia sp. | reverse complement strand
TGAAAATGCATAAAAGGGTTGCTTGGAGGGGGAAAACTTTGTTTGATTAGTTGCTACACTAATTTTTCTCAACTGAAACGATTTCCTGTTTTATCTTATCATATTTGATGGTAAGGAGTATTTTTTTATCCACTCCGTTTTCTTCGTTAACGAGTCCCAATTTTATAATTTTTGGATTGTCTTCCTTTAGATAGGAGTCATCGATGATGGTAATGGTTATTCTTCTTTTGTGGTCACTCGTTTTATTTAAGGAATCAACACGTTTGTCTTCAATTTTAAATTCATTTAGGGCGAGAATGCTTTTGGCGAAGTCATGTTGATCGCTCGCTCGCTTTTCTCTAACATCCTTATCCCTTGGCACAAAATCGCATTGCATCTTTTTACGTATGGCCATGTTGGAAATAAATAAATCGTTGAGCGCTTCGTCACTGAATCGTTTGAGCGCCTCAGTTCGGACCTTCATGATTTCATTTGTCCCCTCGGACGCTAATTGCTTAACTGCGGGTAAAGAAGCGCGATTAATGGAATCTATTTCTATAGCGCCGGCACGAACGGATTGAGACAGACGCGGATTGGTCATTACACTACGGATGAATTGATCACCCTTGCAAGTGTATCCGAGCCACAGAGTATAGAGTATTGTCTCCTGACCCAAAGAGTCCTGTGCATAAAACATTTCCAGTAACGTGTCCACATAGAGACGACTGTCCAATGGCAAGAGGCAGTAAGCGAGGCATTCTTCACGGGAGAATGTCATCACGTGCTGGGTCAGAAAAAAAGAATAATTCGGAATATCCAGGATTTTAATGGCTGCCTTTGTAATGTCGACATTGTCGAAAGCAAGTCCATTCAGCCGGCGTACATATAATTCATTGTTGATATCCTTAATGTCACATTTCGAAATGGCTTCGCCCGCCAATGCCTTATCGCTTGTGGAATTGCTTAACGAGAGCAACAGGGAGGAGCCGTCGAAATAAAAATAGGGTTTGTGATTGTCGGACGCCAGTTCGAGCCTTAGCGCGGGTAAATAGACCGCCGTATCTGATTTGACTTTGTCCCAGAATCCGTCGAGCGGTTTGATTTTTTCGTTCTGCTGATCTGATGTCAATAATTGGGGCGAAAAATCATAAACTTTTTCGATTTCGTCCCCGAGACTCTGGCACCGAATAGTCTGAATGGAAATTGAAAATAGAAATACGGCAATCGTTTTGGCAAAAAAAAATTTCAGTTTCATCGCTTAAATCTAACAAAAAAAATACGCTGAAAGCACTATATAGATAGATAATTATATCAGACTTAAATTCATTTTCTATCACTAGTTTTGACTAAACAAAACCAATGAATCAGAAATATCTACACAAAAAATTGCTGTTAATTATATCAACCTTTTTGTTGATCTCCTGGAGCCGGATTATACACCAAACTTCAACGAAAACTGTAATTGTAAACCTGGCTAAAACAGATACTTCAGTCTGCGATAAAATGTATGACGGAAAATTCATTGAAAACAGCCAGATTACTCTGCTGAATCTGGGAGGAGCTTATCCGAATCAAAAAATAACAGTGGTGATTAAAGGAGCTGACAGAAACAAATTCAAAACGCCTCCGGAAACTCTATATGCGGGCAAAACCATTTGTGTGAAGGGCCCAGTTCAAATATATAAAGGCAGGCCGGAAATCATCGTCACCGACCCGCAACAGATAGTAATACAGTAGAATGAATTTACTTAAAACAGAAAGATCCGTTGCATTCTATACTATTCATGATGAACAAATCGTAGGCAAGTATGATATTGACGAAATACCCGATGAAAAACTATTTACTATTGTGATACCGCCAGTCGATGATCCGCTGTTATGTGATGGATATCCTTTGAACCGTGTGCAGTTCAAAAAAATAAATGACATTTTAAAAGAGAAAATAATACCTGACTTCAATTTGTATTATTATGTACTGGAAAGTACAGGTATATATGACTGGGATATGAAACCATAAACAGTAAATCTTTCCTCGCGCTCTAATTCATCAAAAATCTTCACTTCAGGGGTACATTTTCCTTTCCAATGGCATCTGTATGTCGATGATGCCGGCTCCATAATTCTTTTGGTTTAGCACTTGATATAGAAATACGTCAATCCGGAGTTTGTTTTTACTTACTCCTCTTTAAATTTTTTGATTGATGAATAATCAATTAATGCCGAGCAAGTAGTTTTTGAAGTCCCAGGGAGGGTTTTTACTCACCCTGCTTATTTAAAAAAAATTGAAGTTCTCATGTGACGTTATTAAAAGCGTCAGCTTAAGGGGTTTGTTTTTACAGACCCTTCAGCATTTTAATTATTCAAATGAAGCTAACATGATACCGCCCTGCGCCTTTATAATCAGAATGTCGATGCCCCTGGCAGCCATGCAGGGGATTCTCGAATGTGCATTAAACCGGAGCATCAAAGTGAAGTCCATGAATCTGCAGTTTCTGAACGACCGCGAGGGGATTCTCATACTGCACTGTAACCTGGAGAAAGACCGGGTAAAATATACGGGTGCTTTACTGGAGAAAATCGGGGGTGTTATCGAGGTCGAAACCCTGCAGGCCCACGTTTCGAATCTGACAAAATTGCAATAATGAATTTTTTCCTGACCGACCTTGCTCTGCTGATGACGCAGTTCATCCTGTTTCAAATGGCAATGGCAATTATCTGCGTGTGTTTGATTTTTCT